>NZ_JACADT010001017.1:0-1996 GCF_013421635.1 Streptomyces sp. UH6
CTCCGCGGCAGCGGCTTCCGCCGCGGCCGCCTCCTCCCGCTCCCGCTCCTCCATCTCGGCGAAGACGTCGATCGGAGCGGGCGCCTTGGCCAGGAACACCCAGGTCAGCCAGACCGCCAGCAGGAACGGCGGGATCTTCAGCGAGATCAGCACCCAGCCGAGCTCGGTGGTGTCAGCCCACCAGTAGAGCGGGAAGAGAATGGCGCACTTGGCGAGCAGGATCAGCCCCCAGGCGACACTCGCCTTCGCGTAGGCCTTCTTCCGTCCGGGATTGCGCTTCCGCCAGGACAGGTTCTCCTTGAACAGCGGTCCCAGGATCACGCCGATCAGCGGGAAGCCCAGCGCCGTGGAGAGCAGGTAGGCGACCGCGAGTCCCAGCGTGTAGAGCATGCCGGGCAGGTAGAAGTCCTTGGCGTTGCCCGTCATCATGGCGAAGACGACGCCGAAGGCCACGCCGAAGACGCCGCTGAAGGCGTGCTTGACGGTGTCCTTGCGGATCAGCCGGACCACGCCCATCAGCAGCGACACCGCGAGCGCGGCGATGGCCGAGATGTGCAGGTCCTTGTTGACGGTGTAGATCGCGACGAAGAGCAGCCCCGGCACGACCGTTTCGATCATGCCGCGGATTCCGCCGAACGCCTCGCCCAGCGCGGCCTCGGTCGCAGCCCGTGAGTCGTGCTCCGGCTGCTGCGTCTCTTCGGTCGGCTTGTCGAGCGACGTCACCGGCTACTCCCGTCCGAGGGGTCTCAGTTCGTAGTGGGGGTTGAACAGCACACGACGGCCGTGGATCAGGGTGATCCGGCCCGACGCGATCAGCCTGCGTCCGGGTTCGACGCCCACGATGGAGCGCCTGCCCAGCCACACCAGGTCCAGGGAGGCGGAGCCGTCGAACAGCTCGGCCTCCAGGGCCGGGACCCCGGCCCGCGGGCGCAGGGTGACCGTGCGCAAGGTACCAGTGACCGTAACGACCTCACGGTCGCTGCAGTCACCTATTCGGGTCATTCCCGCAGTGTCCGTCTCCTCCCGCAGCTCCTCGCGCTCCAGGTCCTCCTGGGACGAGGAGAGCCGGTCGATCATGCGGCGGAACCGGCCCACCGGCTTGTCGGAACGGGGAACAGCGCTCATGTCTGCAGCCTACCGGGGGTGCGCGGACGCCGGAACCCAAGCGGAATGCAGCCTTCCACACGATCCGCCGGGTCGGGGCTCGCCTCCGCGACCCGCCTAGACGACCGCCTGGACGACGGCGTCCGCGGCCGCCTCGACGACGTGGCCGTCGGCCAGCTCCAGCACCCGGTCGGCGAGGTCGAGCAGGGTGTTGTCGTGGGTGGCGACCAGCGCGGTCACCCCCTCGCTGCGGACCACGGCGCGCAGCAGCTCCATGACCGAGTGGCCCGTCTCCGCGTCCAGCTGACCGGTGGGCTCGTCGGCGATGAGCAGCGCCGGGCTGTTGGCGAGGGCGCGGGCTATCGCCACCCGCTGCTGCTGCCCGCCGGAGAGCTCGGCGGGTCGCTGGGCGGCGTGCCCGGCGAGACCCACCAGGGAGAGCAGCAGCTCGACGCGTTCCTCGCGCTCGGCCGGGTCCGCGTCGCGCAGACGCAGCGGGACACCGACGTTCTCGGCGGCGGTGAGGATCGGTATCAGCCCGAAGGACTGGAACACGAAGCCGATGCGGTCGCGGCGCAGGGCGAGCAGCTTCTCCTCACCCAGGGACGACAGGTCGTGGCCGTCCACCACCACGGTGCCGGAGTCGGGGGTGTCGAGGCCGCCGACGATGTTCAGCAGTGTGGTCTTGCCGGAGCCGGAGCGGCCCTTGAGGGCGACCAGCTCTCCCTCGGGTATGTCCAGGGAGACGCCGCGGAGGGCGGAGACGGCCGCGGCACCCGTGCCGTAGGTCTTCCGCACGTCCTGGACCCGGACCATGCCCATGCGCCACCCTTCCCTGCCCTCGGGGCGTCCACCGCCCCTCTCACGCCCTCAACGCCCGGCACCGGCCCCC
>NZ_JACADT010001018.1:0-1986 GCF_013421635.1 Streptomyces sp. UH6
CCGATACGGCACCCGCCCACCCGCGCCGCGAGGAGCGGCGCGGACCGCCGAGAACCGACCGCAGGACCCAGCCGGAGACCCACCGCGGACCCGGTGGCCAGACCCAGACCCGCACGTCCGGGACGGAGCACCACCATGCGCATCCTTGGCATCAACGCCCTCTTCCACGACCCCGCCGCCGCCCTGGTGGTCGACGGCCGCACGGTCGCCGCCGCGGAGGAGGAACGCTTCAGCCGACGTAAGCACGGCAAGCGCCCGGTCCCCTTCTCCGCCTGGGAACTCCCCGAGCTGTCGGCCCGCTGGTGCCTGGAGCACGCCGGCGTGCGCCCGGAGGAACTCGAAGCCGTCGCCTACTCGTTCGACCCCCGGCTGGCGCGGCCGGCCGACCGGATGGGCCTCTTCGACCCCTGGGACCCGCTGCGCCTGGAGTACGCGCGCCGCGCGCCCGAGTTCCTCGCCGAGGCGCTGCCCGGCCTCGACCCCGACCGGGTCGTCTTCGTCCCGCACCACGTCGCGCACGCCGCCTCCGCCGGACCCGCCTCGCCGTTCCCGGACAGTGCCGTCCTGGTCCTGGACGGCCGCGGCGAGTGCACCTCGCACCTGGCCGGCCGCTACACCGAGGGCAAGCTCGACATCCTGGCCACCCAGGCACTGCCGCACTCCCTCGGCCTGCTCTACGAGGAACTCACCGCACACCTCGGGTTCCTGCGCAGCAGCGACGAGTTCAAGGTGATGGCGCTCGCCTCCTACGGAAGGCCCCGCTTCCTCGGGCAGCTGCGCGAACACGTCCACGCCACCGACGACGGGGGGTTCCGCGCCCACGGCGTCGACTGGGCGGCCCATGCCCCGCCGCGCGGCGGCCACGAGCCGTGGACCCAGGACCACGCCGACCTCGCCGCCAGCGCCCAGGCCGTGCTGGAGGAGGTCCTGCTGGAACTGGTCCACTGGCTGCACAGCGCCGCCGGCGGCGAGTCCCTCACCCTGGCCGGCGGCGTCGCCCTCAACTGCGTGGCCAACGCGAAGATCGCCGCCCTGGGCCCGTTCCGCGACGTCTGGGTGCAGCCCGCGGCCGGCGACGCGGGGACCGCGCTCGGCGGCGCCCTCCACCTGAGCGACCGCCCCGAGCCGATGCCCGGCGCGGACCTCGGCCGCGGCTGGTCCGACGACGAACTGCGCGCCGTCCTCCAGGAGGCGGCCGTCCCCTTCGAGGAGCCCGAGGACATCGCCGAGACCGTCGCCGAGGAACTGGCCCGGGACGGCGTCGTCGCCTGGTTCCAGGGCCGCAGCGAGTACGGCCCGCGCGCGCTCGGCCACCGGTCCCTGCTGGCCCACCCGGGACGCGCGGAGAACCTGGACCGCCTCAACAAGGTCAAAGGACGTGAGGAGTTCCGCCCGGTCGCCCCGATGGTCGTCGCCGACCGGGCCGCCGAGATCTTCACCGGGCGGCTCCCCAGCCCGTACATGCTCTTCGTGCACCAGGTCGCCGACGCCTGGCGGGACCGCATCCCGGCGGTCGTCCACGTCGACGGCACCGCCCGCGTCCAGACCGTCGAGGAGCGCCGCGAACCGCTGGTCGCCCGGATGCTGCACGCCTTCGAACGGCGCACCGGCCTCCCCGTGGTGGTCAACACCAGCCTCAACACGGCCGGCCGGCCCATGGTCGACGACCCGCGCGAGGCCCTGGAGTGCTTCGGCTCCGCACCCGTCGACCTGCTGGCCATCGGCCCGTTCGCGGTCCGTCGCGCAAGGATGTTCGCGTGACGGGCCCCGCGGAGACGCCCGGCCCGCACGGAGCCGAGGACGCGACCCCCGCCGGGAGCGGCTACGCGGTGGTGATCCCCACCCTGGTCCGCGACACCCTCGCCGACTGCCTGGCCTCGCTGGCCGCCTCCCACGGCCCCAAGCCCGCCGAGATCGTCCTGGTCGACGACCGTCCCGCCCCGGACAACGAGGACGACGGCCCGCTGCGGCACCCGCTGTCCGTCC
>NZ_JACADT010001019.1:0-1983 GCF_013421635.1 Streptomyces sp. UH6
CCCGGCGGCCGAGCGGGCCCTCGGGCGGCTGAAGGGCCCCCAGGGCGGCAAGGCCGCCGCGAGCTGGAACGCCAGGACCGGAACCCCGTCCACCGTGCTGCTGGAGAGCGCCTTCCCCGGCGACGCCGAGGCGTGGCTGCGCAAGCAGACCGGCCTGGTCTCCCGCACCGACCCCACTCCCTACCTCCGCCCCGACACCGAGCGCACGCGCGCCGGCTCCTCCGCGCGCAGGGCCGGACCCGGGGTGACCGAGCTCGACCACTGGTACGAGCAGGTCGTCGACGGCGTCCCGGTCTACCAGGGCGGCCTGGGCGTCCACCTGGACCCGACCGGCAAGGAGGTCTGGTCCGTCACCAACGCCTTCAAGCCGGGCCTGGAGAACGCGCCGACCGAGCCGTCCGTCGACGCGGACGCCGCCACCGCCCAGGCGCGCGCGGCCCTGCCCGGGGCCCGGGTGGTCGAGGAGCCCGTCCTCTACGTGCGCGAGGGCCGGACGGAGGGCGCCGCCCCCGAACTCGTCTGGCACGTCTGGCTGATGGACGACGCGCGGCAGATGTCCCAGGTCTACTTCGTGGACGCCCTCGCCGGCCGCGGCGTGCTGGACGTGGAGGACCGCACCCGGCACGCGCTCAAGCGCATGGTCCACGACTTCGCGCACACCGACGACTGGCCCGCCCCGCTGGCCCGCTCGGAGGGCGCCGACGCCTCCCAGGTCGCGGACGTCAACTACGCCTACCAGTACACCGGCGCCACCTACGAGTACTTCAAGGACGCGCACAACCGCGACAGTTACGACAACGCGGGCGCCACCCTGGTCAGCGGTGTCAGGTACCGCGAGGATCCCGACGAGGCCGTGGAGAACGCCTTCTGGGACGGCGAGAAGATGATCTTCGGCGACGACATGACGTCCATCGACGTCACCGCGCACGAACTCACCCACGCCGTCACCGACCTCAGCGGCGGGCTCGACTACAAGGACCAGTCGGGCGCGCTCAACGAGAGCTTCTCCGACGTGTTCGGCGAGATGGTCGAGAGGGACGTCCGGGGCAGCAACGACTGGCTGATGGGCGCCGACCTCCCGATGGGCGCCATCCGCAGCATGGCCGACCCGGGCAAGCACGACCAGCCCGCGCACATGCGGGACTACGAGGCCCAGTGCGGCGACGGCGGCGGGGTGCACCACAACAGCGGCATCCCCAACCACGCCTTCTACAAGGCGTTTAAGGCCTCCGCGGACCGCGGCGAGACCGAGAAGATCTGGTACGCGGCGCTGACGGACTTCCTGTACCCGCAGGCCACCTTCGCCGACGCCCGCAACGCCACCATCGCGGCCGCCTGGCGCCTGTACGGCAAGGGCTCCTGGGAGAGCGAGGTCGTCGCTGTCGCCTGGTCCGAGGTCGGCGTCGAGTCCGACACCCCCGCCTCGAACAGCGGTGACAACTGCTCCTGCGTGATGGGCGCCGGCCTGAGCACGGTCGACTACGCCGCGGACGGACCGCAGGAGGCGGAGATCCGGTCGACCCTGTACCGGGCCCGTGACGTGCTGCCGACCGCCGAGCCCGCGGTCGCCTACTACGTGGAGCTGTACAACGAGGACAGCCCGCGGCTCGACCCGCTGATCAACGAGGACGAGGCGCTGCGCACCGAGCTCGGCATGCTCCTGATGCAGCTCAACCCCTTGTTCATGTGGGCGAGCGGTGAGCAGGAGGGCGAGCCGCCGGTGGTCTCCGACGCCGACATCGCGGCCATCGACCACTTCTTCGACGCGGTCGCCCGCGCCGACCTCGCCCAGGAGGGCGGCGGCGCGCTGGCCCAGTCCGTCCAGGTCCGCTGGCCCGCCGCGGGCTACCGGGACACCATCGGCCTCGACGGCGACACGGCCCTGGACCACATGAACGACCAGGTGGAGAACATCCCCGGGCGATGAGTCCGGTCCCGCTCCGCTGATCCACCCACCCCGCACCGCCGCCGCGCGCCACCCGC
>NZ_JACADT010000102.1:0-10529 GCF_013421635.1 Streptomyces sp. UH6
CATGGCGACTGCGGCTGCCACCGGGCCACCAGCGAGCGAGGCCGCGGCGACCATGCCGACGGTCGTGTTCGCCCCGGTCAGGGCGAGCGGCACGACCGGCAGGCCACCCGGCGTGTGGTCCAACCCCGTTCCGAGCGCGGTGGGAACCGGGGCCGGGGCGGGCGCGGCGGGCGGTGGAGCGGGTGAGACAGCCTGAACGGCTGTCGGTTCCGTGCTGAGTTCCGTCATGCTGAGAGCACTCCTTCAGGGAGTAGGGCCCGGCCAGGTGCTGTGGAAGGTGTCGGCCGGGCCTGCAGACGTGGGCTAAGCGGCGCACCGTTCGTCGGAGGAGTCACAGGGCACGCAGGTGCCGAGCGACGAGGGGATGACGTACCCGGCGTCCCGTCCGCAGTTGGGGCAGGTACGCCGGGCACGGTTGGCCTTGGCGAGCGCTGAGGCCCGGCCAGGCGTCATCGGACGCACCGGCTTGGCAGCGTCGACGCGGTAGAGGTACGCGACCAGCGGCCCTCGCCGCTGGCGCGGGCGCTGCAGCTCTGCGACGACGTCCTGGCCCCCGGGGCGCAGGCCCATCCGGCGCAGCTGGCGACGCGTCGCCAGGCCGTCGGGCGCAAGGCGCCAGCGGTAGATCGGCAAGGACGTCACGAGCCGCTCGCAATCGCCAGCTCAGCGTTGCCCGAGGACGGGTTCCGCAGTTCGGCGTAGCGGGCGGAGACCCAGCCGACCGACCAGCCGCAGAGTCCCGCCGCTGCCCGCACCGACATGCCTTCGGCGTGCGCGGCGGCGACGATTGCGCGGGCCTGGTCCTCGGGCCGCTTCTCGGTGGCCGGGCCGACAGACAGCAGCGCCGCGCGTACACGCGCCGCCCGCTCCTCCCGCTCGGTCTGCTCGCGGCGTTCACGCTCCTCCCGCTCGCGGCGCTCGCGCTCGGCTCGCTCGGCGGCCTCCCGCTCCCGCTGCCGGCGCTCATGCTCGCGCTGTTCACGCTCGCGTTCACGGCGTTCACGTTCGGCCCGCTCAGCCCGCTCCCGGGCCTCCTCGCGCTCGCGTTCCTCGCGCCGCGCCCGCTCCTCCCGCTCGGTCTGCTCACGGGCCAGACGCGCCTCGTGCTCGCGCTGCTCACGGCGTTCACGCTCGGCGGCCTCACGTTCTTCGCGCCGCCGTTGCTCATCCCGCTCGCGCCGCTCGGCGGCCTCCTCCTCGCGGCGCTCGCGTTCGGCTCGCTCCTTCTGTTCCGCCACGACCTGGGCGGCGGTGATGGCCTTGCGGTAGGCGAGGCCGGTCTCTGCCGTGACGATCAGCAGCAGCGGCGCGACCGAGTGGACAGCCACGCCGACCAGATCCTTCTTGAGGGCGGCGTCGGCGATGTTCAGGGCCAGCGTCATGATCCCGGTCATCCATCGCAGCGCCACCGGCCACCGCCCCCCGTGCCCACCGAGGCGGGCGAGCGTGGCGTCCAGGCGCACGACGATGACCACCGCCGCGTCCACCACCAGCGGCAAGATCGGAGCCGTCCACCGCCACTCCTTCGGGGTGTGCGCGGCGGCGAGTGGGGTGACCGTGAGGATCGAATACAGCATCGCGCCCGCCACGATCAGCCAGGTGCCGGCCGACAGGGCACGCTCCGCTGAACGAATCTGAACAGCGTTCACGGCGCGCCCTCCAGACCGTCCTCCGGTGCGGCGACGACATCGCACCAGCGGCAAGTAATGCCCGCGTCATCGAGCTCGGTGTGCAGCCGTGAGGCCATGAACCCCGCGACCGCCAAGGCCAGCGTCAGCACGCCGGCGGCATTCACGGCCCACCCGGCCGGGGTCCAGCCGACCATGTGCAGCGCCCCCAGCACGGTGACGGCCGAAAGGGCCGCGTATGGGTGGTGTGCGAGCCACAGCAGCACAGACCGCAGCAGGGGCGAACTGATCAGCAGGTGAGCGCTCATGCCGCGCCTCCCGCCTGCATCGCCGCGGCGGTGCGGTTGGCGAGCTGGGCCCGCTCGTTGAGCAGTCGTCGATACGCGCGCCGCACGCGGCGGGCGTCCAGCTCGCTCGGTGTGCGGTCCAGTGTGGCGATGAGTGCGTCGGTCAGCTCGACGTCCGCGAGGACCGCGGGCATCTCCACCTCAAGCGCGTCCAGCTCCGCGTCGGTGGGCTCCAGGTAGTCGGCGAACGCGGTAACGGCATCCGCCAGGGTCACGATGGTTTCCATGGGTCGTGTACTCCCTTGCAGGTGAAACGGCCCGAACAGCACCCCCGGAGCGGCTACTCCGGGGGTGCGCGCCGTATGGGAGCTCCCGCCCCGAGTGAGGCAGGAGAAGTGCCCCGGCCGGGAGTCGAACCCGGCCTCCGACCATCGGGGCTGCCGTTCATGGGAGCGCCGTCACCGGCCGCCCCGTGCACGGGCGTCGTCCTGGCTGCGCTTGTTCGCCTCGGCGTTCTTGCGCGCCAACTCCGCTCGTTCTGCGTCTGTCAGACTCGTCCTCACAGGTGCCTCCTACCTAGGTGCCTGTCAGCGGTCCCCGGGGTGCCACCCGGGGACCGCGTCCGTTGGAGCACTGTCCGGCTCCCCTCGGCGCCGCTCGTGCGAGACGAGCGGCGGAGGCAACCGGCCCACGGTGGGCGAACCGTGGGAAGTCGAAGTGCGCGGTCCTATGCCGCGCCGGCCGCCTTATCGGAGGAGGCGGCGACCTCGTCACGCTGTTGAGTTCTCAAGCTGCGGTTGCTTCCTTCGGGCCCGTTTCACGAGGTCCTCCGGGCAGGGCCGAAGAGGGCCATCCCTGGTGTGGGTGGGGCCTCATCGGCGCATCACAAGACTGGACCGGTGGACCGGTCCAGTCAACCCGCAAGGCGGCCATTAGAAGCTCCCTGACGGTGTTTCAGCAGTTCAGCGAGCCGAAGAGGGCGTGAAAAAAGCTGGACCGGCGGACCGGTCCAGCTTCTCGCGCTGGCTCACATGGCGTAGATGTCGGTCTGTTCGAAGTGTATGGAGGGGGTGACTCCCTCCTCGCAGACGAGCGGGCGCCCGTCCTGGTCGTGGGCCGTGTGCAGGACCACGGCCACTGCGGTTCCCGTGGGAACGCCAAGGTGTTTGGCCTCCACCTCACTCACAAGCCGCACGGTTGTCACGTCCACACCCTCCACCGGAAAGCGCCCCGTCTGCCGGCGCACGTATCGCGTGGTGCCTTCGGCAATCGGTGCCGTCTCCGCCAGGCGCGGCGCGGCCTCCGCGATCTCGCCGGGGAACCAGGCCTCCACGTAGCTGTGCGGCGTGCCGTCCGGCAGCTGCAGCACGCGCACCCGGCGTAGAGCGAGCGAGCCGGGGGCGACGTGCAGCGCCTCAGCGACACGAGCAGGTGGCTCCTCCCAGGTGGGCTCACTTACGCGCAGGAACGGCATGCCACCCGAAACGCGCGCCGCCCCCGAGCGGCGACCACCTGCCGGCCGAGCCACCGGCGTCTCCGTGACAACGAATCCCGTGCCCTGGCGGGCGACCACGATCCCGTCGCTGCGGAGGACGTCGACGGCCTTGATGGCGGTTGCGCGAGACACCGACCACTGCTCGGCGAGGTCCCGACCGGAGGGGATGGTCTCTCCAGGTCCGAACTCACCGGCAGCGATGCGCTTGCGCAAGGACTCTGCGATCTCCTCGTACTTCAGGACAGCCATGCTTCCTCGCTTCCTTGCGCTGGACTGGTCCACCGGTACACAACGATACTGCGGGAATGACGATTCCCGAGCTGGACCCTGCTGTGCTGCGGTTCTACGGCGAGACGGTGGACGAAGACTCTCGTCTGCGCGACTCAGCGGACGGCCGTATGGAGTTGGAGCGGACTAAGCAGCTGCTCCGCCGCTTTCTTCCGCCAGCCCCGGCTCGGGTGCTGGACGTCGGTGGTGCCACCGGAATTCACGCGGAGTGGCTAGTCGAAGACGGATATGAGGTGCACCTCATCGACCCCGTACCGCGCCACGTGGAGCGGGCATCGGCCGTTTGTCGCGCGACTTTGGGGGACGCGCGCGCTCTAAACGAGCCCGACGACAGCTACGACGTCGTGCTCCTGCTCGGGCCGCTCTACCATCTGCCGGACCCGGTCGACCGGTACCGGGTTCTTACCGAAGCGGTACGCACAGCGAAGCCGGGAGGCCTGGTCGCCGCGGCAGCAATTAACCGCTATGCCAGTCTCTTTGAGCACGTCTCCTATGCGCACTTGTATCAGGACCACATGCAGCAGTCAGTGGCCAACATCATGAGCACCGCTGTGTACGACGGAGAGCGCGGCTTCACTCTCTCGTACTTTCACCGGGCGGAAGAACTGGCAAGCGAACTCGTGGCGGCTGGAATGCTTGAAGTGCAAGTGTTTGGGATCGAGGGGCCCGCGTGGTCTTTGGTCAAAGCTGCTGAACAGCAGCCCGGGGAAGGGCCTACGGACGAGCTATTTGCCTCCGCCATGGCGGCCGCCCGTCTTGCAGAACCCTACCCCGAACTTCTAGCAGCTAGCTCGCATTTGCTGGCTGTGGGTAGGACACCTTATCGGTTGCCGTAGCAGTCCACAAGTTCTCGGCCGGTGTGGTGCTGGTCGGAGTTAATGGATCTGCGAGGAGCCTTGCAATTGCCTACCCCCACCAAATTCTGAACGCGGCCGTCAAGAAGGCGCCGATTGCAACGCCGAGGAGAGAGAAAGCGATCGTTGCGAAACGCTGAAGTTCTTGAGTGTGCCTCCCGTCAAGAATTTCCAAGACCTGCTCCGCACTCTCGATCTCTTCCTTGTAGTCCTCCTCCGCCACCTTTTCCAGGTATTCCTTCAGGTGTGTGGCTTTTTCGCTCGGGTACAGCCTTTCTAGCGACTCTGTATTGAAGCGCCTGTGTCGGCTTATCGACAGCCTTGCAGACACGGCGTCCAACTGTGCCGACTGCAACTTGTGACGCATCGTAAGCGCCCTGGATATATAGGCTTTCGGGCCGCGCCGCTTAAAGGCTTCAGTGATTTCTTCTGCCTTCGTGGACAATGCATCGGCGGAACGGAGGCGCCTGTTGCGGGACCTGGTGAAATCGTAGAAGTGGGAAAGCTGGGGAAAAATTTCCCAATAAAGATCAGTCAGTATATCTTTATCTTCATGAAAGTAGGTGATCGTGTCGTACCCGAGGCCCTTATTCACTGTAGCGGTGAATCCGTTTCCGACCTGGTGATCACCTGTACCTATCTGTAGCGAGAAGTTGGCATGGAACGGACTGGGGCCGAGCGTTAGAAGGGTGACAGTGGAGTCGCGCTTCTTGAACTCGTCTCGCAGAAACTCGCGAACAATGGCCAAGGACATGGATGGATCTTCAAGGGTTTCGGTCTTCGCGAGGCATTCAACATAGGTAACTGGATGGGTGTGACTGAACACGGTCATTACGTTAAAACGTTCTACATCTATCTGCCGAACTAGCGGCATAGTCTGGAGTCGGGTCGGGATTGTTACGGTGAACACAATCGCACCAGATTTTGGAATGGCGAATCTTTGGAGGTTGGGTGTGGCGTATCCATCTCCGATCCAAGAGAAATCAAGGTCCTTTACATCAAATACCTTGAACCTCTCCACTGAGGGGATCTCGTCAAAGGCGGCGGTGACCTTTTCGGTCCAGATGTCAGGATCGTTGCACTCTATGAGGCCCGGGACCATGCAACCAACGCCAAAAAATTTTACGTTCACCATTCCCCCCTCGTCGGTGGCGATAAGCCTAGCTTGTGCGGTGCGTGTAAGGAGTCCCTTTGTGCGACTGCCGGCAGTCTCCGGGCCCGAGGGCTCGCAGCCTTACGGTCTGACGGGCTTGCCCTTCAGATCGAGGGGATGCGGCGCTCGGCAGTCGTTGGCCATTCCGGAGGGTGATTGCCCTGACGGCACTCGCTGACGGCAACAGCGAGGTACGTGGCCGCACAGTGCTGACCCAGCATGGATACGCTGGTCCGTCCAGCGGCATCAAGTGCGGCAAGCGAAGACTCCTGACTGACCTTACAAGGCGGATGTCGGCGGTTCGAAACCGTCCGCGCGCACCAGGTCAGGCTCCGTCGCTCCCCGCGCCAGGGGAGTGCGGAGCCTTTCTCATGCCCGCTGGTGCTGGCGCGCGCCATGGACGTCGGTGTCGCTGAGGCGGCCGATGTCGAACGCGGTCAGGGGCGGCCGTACCGCCGGAGGTAGCGGGCCAGGACGCCGGTCCCCGTGCCGTCGCTCGGGGCCGTGGGCACAGGCGTCCGCCGGCACTGCCCGCTGTGCCGGTGGACCGTGATACCGGGGCCCGTGGCCTGGTCGACGGTCCCGCTCACGTAGGGCTCGCCGTCGCCGATCGGCCTGTCGCACCGAAAGCAGAGCATCAGACCCCCTGCGGTGCGCGGTTCGAGGTGGCGCGGCTGACAGCACGGCGCAGACCGCGGCCGGTGTCGCAGCCGTCGATGTGCTCGAGGCACGGCAGGCAGCCGGGCTCGGCGGGGCTGCCGACATGGGCGAAGAGACGGCGCATGGCCGTCTGTTCGGCGGCCGTGTGGGGGATGGTGGCGGGCGCGGGGCTGCCCGTGAGGTTCGGCATGGCGGTCCTCTCACGCAGGAGCGTTCAGCCCCCGACCGTGACAGCGGTACGGGGGTCGGTGTGCCCACGGTGGCCCGGCATGCAGACCGTGCAATGCCACTGAGGGGTATCCCCACGGTGGGTACAGTCCTGATATGACCGCGCTCACACCGCCAACAGCGCTCCCGTCGGCCGTGGTGAACCTGCCCGAGATGCGGGCCGCGCTCCGCGCGCACGACTTCGGGGCGGTCTTCCGCCTCGCGCGGGAGCGGGCCGGGATCAGCTACTCGAAGCTGGCCGCAGAGTGTGGCATCAAGCCGGAGCGGGTCGGCACGCTCGCCCGAGGACAGGGCCGCATCGAGAGCTTCGGCAAGATCGCTACCATCGCCGACGCACTACGGGTTCCCGGGCACCTCGTCGGCCTCGCCGCCCGGCTGTGGGAAACCGCGCCCAGCCGTCGTGAGGTCATCGGCGTCGGGGCCGCAGTCGGGCTGGCCTCCGCGCTCGGCGACCTGCACAGGCAGCCGGTGGCGGCACGCGTCGGTGAGCGCGACGTGCAGGTGCTCCGGGAGCGCACCGCGCGACTGCGGCGCCTGGACGACGTCCTGGGCGGCGGTGACACCCACCGGGTGTTCGTGGGCGGGTATCAGCGGACCCGGCATCTGCTGCGTGCCGCGAGCTGTACCGAACGTGTCGGTCGGGCCTTGCTCGCGCTGGCCGCCGAGCAGGCACAGCAGGCCGGTTGGGCGTGCTTCGACGCGGGCCGCCACCAGGAGGCGGGCACGCTGTACCAGGAGAGCCGGTCCGCGGCGGAGGAGGCCGACGCGGGGGACCTCGCGGGCAACGCACTCGCGTACGTCGCCTACCAGACGGCTGACCGGCGGTCAGCCGTCGCCATCGCGGCGGCGTCCTGCGACTCCATCAAGCCGTCGACGTCGTCGGCGGTGCGTGCGTTGCTGTGGGAGCGATACGCCTGGGCATGCGCCTGCGCGGGGATGGCCGATGCCGCGGACCGTGCGCTGGCTCAGGCCCGCGAGGCCGTGGCTGACGGTCGGGGCGAGGCTCCGCCGGACTGGGCCGCGTGGGTGGACGGCACCGAGGTAGAGATCATGACGGGCCGCTGCTGGGCGGAGTTGCGGCGGCCGCTGCGGGCGGTGCCGGTGCTGACAGCCGCACTGGCTCGGGTCGACGACGCGCACGCCCGGGACAAGGCGCTGTACTCGACCTGGCTCGCGCAGGCATACGCGGCGGCCGGCGAGGTCGAGGCGGCGACGGAGGTGTTGTGTCGCGCGTCAGACCTCGCCGACGGGGTGGCGTCCGCTCGGCCGCGTCTGCGCATCGCCGCGGTGGTGGAGCGGCTGCGGGCGGACTACGGCGAGGTGCCTTCGGTGGCCGAGCTGGTGGAGCGGACCTCGAGTCAGTCGGTCGCGTAGCGGTCGATCCACTCCAGATAGTGGGGTGCCCCCGTCACGGGCGTCCTGCACAGCTCCGGCCGTTGCCACGGGTGATGCTTGATCAGGTGGGCTTCCAGCTCGGGGTACCGGGCGGCGGTGGTGGTGAGCAGGAGGCGGTACTCCTCGCCCTCGCCGTATGCGTCGTCGTGCCAGAAAGCACTGGTGACCGGGCCGGTGATCTGGGCGCCGGCAGCGAGCCGGGCCTGCACTGCCGAGCGGGCGAGCGTGACGGCCTGGTCCTTGGTCTCGGTGGCGGTGGACACCTGCACGTAGTCGGTCATCCGCGGAGCGTACCCATCGCCGTACAGGCGGAAAAGCGCTCCAGCGTCCGGTGTCACGTCGTACAGGACGAGTGCCTCCCGATCGGGTCGACCAGGGCGGCCCGCCGTTCGAGTGGGGAATCCATCGTGGCTCGAACCTGAGCAGGGCCGGCCCGGGTGCGGTTGTCCCGCCGGCCGGGTGCGCGGTGGGATGGCCGGGTGACGACGCTCTACTTGTTCGGGTCCGCCGCCCCTCCCGTTCTCGGCGTGGCAGCGGTCGTCGAGGAGGCACAGCGGCGGGGGTTCGACGTGTGCCTCGGCCTGACGCCGACGGCGGCCCGGTGGCTGGAGCCGCAGGTCGCCGGGCTGGAGCGGCTGACCGGTCATCCGGTGCGCTCCGACTACAGGCTGCCGGGAGCGGCCGACGTCTGGCCGCGGGCGGAGGTGATTCTCTTCGCGCCCGTCACCTTCAACAGCCTGAACAGCTGGGCGCTCGGGCTGACTTCGACGTTCGTGGTGGGGGTCTGCGCCGAGGGGACCGGCAAAGGGATCCCGCTCGTCGCCATGCCGTGCGTGAACGAGGCCTATGCCCGGCATCCCGCGTTGGGCCGGAGCGTCGCCGAGTTGCGTGCCCTCGGTGTGTCGGTCCTGTACGGCGAGGGAGGATTCCAACCGAACCCCCCGGGGGAACGCCACGAGTACCCCTGGCAGGCCGCGCTGGCCGAGGTGGAACGGGTGGCGGCCAGGCGTTCGTAGGGTCGGCGGGCGGTCCGCTCCACGCGGACGGGCGGACGGGCAGGGCAGGGGCAGGGCAGGGCGGGGACTCAGGTGTGTGGGGCTTCGCCGGACAGCTCATCGGCGCTGATCGGCGTGGCGCGCCAGTTCCTCCCAGAAGGCGAGGCGGTGCTCGGCGCGGTAGTCGACGGGGCCGATCCGGTCGGGGGCCAGCGACTGGGTCCAGGGGCGGCGGTCGTCCGGCCGGTGGCGGGGCCACTCCGGCAGGCCCGGACCGCCGGGGGCGCCGGTGCGGGCGAAGGTCGCCCAGTACGCGGCCATGGTGGAGGACAGTCGGCGCTGGGCCGGGCTGAACAGCGGCTCCGCAGCCTCGTCCTCGAAGAGGTAGGGCGTGTCGCCCGCGTGGAAGGCGCCGAAGTCGAACCCGCCGGGCAGCGGCAGGAACATGGGGGCGTCCCGGTCCGCGAACTCGTACGCGTACAGCGGCACCCGGCGGCCCAGAACCCGGTGCTGGGCGTGGGTGCCCAGGGCCCACATCCGGTCGGTGAACACCTGGGCCCAGGCGAGTGAGGGCGAGGGGAAGGCGGACACCGGGTACCGTGCCGCGACCCGGGCGGCGGCGTCCTCACCGAAGGCGGTGCGCAGCGCCCGGTGGTAGCCGTCCGGGGTGAGGGGGTTGCCCACGGCGTCGTGGAAGAGGCCGGCGAACAGGCGGTGCTCGTCGCGGGTGGCGCCGGAGAGGACCGGGACGTGGAGGAAACGGCCCGCCCGCAGCGCGTCGGGCGGCAGCTCGGGCAGGGCGGGAGTGCCGTAGGCGAACACCTGGAAGGCGTTCATGATCTGCGGCACCTCCAGGACGCGGCGCACCGGCAGGCCGCGCAGACACTCCAGGACGCGGTCCGTGCCGCCCTCCGCGCAGCCCAGGGGCGCGGTCATCTCGGCGGTGATCTCCTCGACCTCGCGCCGGGAGCGCCAGACGTACCAGGGGTAGGCCGGTACTCCCTCACCCATCGCCCCGGCGGGCATGTCCATCAGGCCCTCGCCGCTCGCCATGACGGCACGGTGGAAGAGTCCCCGCGCACCCGGCGAGGTGAGGTGTCCCGAGATGGCCGACGCGCCGAAGGAGACACCCGCGACGGTGACGTTGCCGGGATCGCCCCCGAACGCCGCCGCGTTGCGCCGCACCCATCGCAGCGCGGCCTGCTGGTCCAGGAGGCCGAACGTGCCGGAGCCCTCCACGCCGGGCAGGGCGAGGCCGCCGAACACCCCGAGGCGGTAGTTGACGGTGACCACCACCAGTCCTCGCGCGGCCAGTCTCCGCCCGTCGAAGAGGGAGCCGCCGCCGACCGAGCCGTCCCCGTGGATCCACACCAGCACCGGGGCGCCGTGACGGTCCGCACCGCGTGCCCCCGGCCGGGCGGTGCCGTGTGACTCCGGCCGGTCCGCACGGTGGGGCCCCGGCCGGTCCGGCGGGGTGGTGACGTCGAGGACCAGGCAGTCCTCCTCGGTGCTGGCCGTGCCGGTGTACGCGGACGGCACCTGAGGG
>NZ_JACADT010001020.1:0-1980 GCF_013421635.1 Streptomyces sp. UH6
GGAGAGCGCCGCCGAGCAGGCGGAGCAGGACGCCGAGGACACCGCGGAGCAGATCGCCGAGGACGTCTCCGACGCCGAGGAGGCCGAGGACACCGACGAGGACGGGCGCGAGGCCGAGGAGGGCCGCGAGCAGTCCGGCGGCTCCAGCAGCTCCCGCCGTCGCCGTCGCCGCCGTCGCCGCGCCGGTGACACGGCCGGCGAGGCCGAGCCGTCGCAGGACGACCCGGAGCGCACCGTCGTCAAGGTCCGCGAGCCCCGCAAGAAGGAGGAGCGCTCCGGCGACGCCGCCGACGAGGTGCAGTCCATCAAGGGCTCCACCCGTCTGGAGGCCAAGAAGCAGCGCCGCCGCGAGGGCCGCGAGCAGGGCCGCCGCCGCGTGCCGATCATCACCGAGGCCGAGTTCCTGGCCCGCCGTGAGGCCGTCGAGCGCGTGATGGTGGTCCGCCAGCACGGTGACCGCACCCAGATCGGCGTGCTCGAGGACAACATCCTCGTCGAGCACTACGTCAACAAGGAGCAGTCGACCTCCTACGTCGGCAACGTCTACCTCGGCAAGGTGCAGAACGTCCTGCCGTCGATGGAGGCCGCCTTCATCGACATCGGCAAGGGCCGCAACGCCGTGCTCTACGCCGGCGAGGTCAACTTCGAGGCGCTCGGCATGGCCCACGGGCCGCGCCGCATCGAGACCGCGCTGAAGTCCGGCCAGTCCGTCCTGGTCCAGGTCACCAAGGACCCGATCGGCCACAAGGGCGCCCGCCTGACCAGCCAGGTCTCGCTGCCCGGCCGCTACCTGGTCTACGTCCCCGAGGGGTCGATGACCGGCATCAGCCGCAAGCTGCCCGACACCGAGCGCGCCCGGCTGAAGACCATCCTCAAGAAGATCGTCCCCGAGGACGCCGGCGTCATCGTGCGCACCGCCGCCGAGGGCGCCAGCGAGGACGAGCTGCGCCGCGACGTCGAGCGGCTCCAGGCGCAGTGGGAGGAGATCCAGCAGAAGGCGAAGAAGGGCAACGCGCCGACGCTGCTCTACGGCGAGCCGGACATGACGGTCCGGGTCGTCCGCGACATCTTCAACGAGGACTTCACCAAGGTCATCGTCAGCGGTGACGAGGCGTGGCGCACCATCCACGGCTACGTCGCGGGCGTCGCGCCGGACCTGGCGGACCGCCTCCAGCGGTGGACCTCCGAGGTCGACGTGTTCGCCACGTACCGGATCGACGAGCAGCTCGCCAAGGCGCTGGACCGCAAGGTCTGGCTGCCCAGCGGCGGTTCGCTGGTGATCGACCGGACCGAGGCGATGGTCGTCGTCGACGTCAACACCGGCAAGTTCACCGGTCAGGGCGGCAACCTCGAGGAGACCGTCACCCGCAACAACCTGGAGGCGGCCGAGGAGATCGTCCGCCAGCTGCGGCTGCGCGACCTCGGCGGCATCATCGTCATCGACTTCATCGACATGGTGCTGGAGTCCAACCGGGACCTGGTGCTGCGGCGTCTGCTGGAGTGCCTGGGCCGGGACCGGACCAAGCACCAGGTCGCCGAGGTCACCTCGCTGGGCCTGGTGCAGATGACCCGCAAGCGGGTCGGCCAGGGCCTGCTGGAGTCCTTCTCCGAGACCTGCGTCCACTGCAACGGCCGCGGTCTGGTCGTGCACCTGGACCAGCCGGCGTTCGCCGGCGGCGGGGGCAAGAAGAAGAAGCGCGGCGGTGCGCGGGACGGGCAGCAGGAGCAGCCCCACGAGCACGAGCCGTCCGCCCTGGTCTCCGAGGCCCCGTCCGCCGAGGAGGAGGCCGAGCTCGAGCGCGAGGCGTCCACCGTCACGGAGTCCACGGAGGAGCCGATCGCGCTGCCCTCGCCGGACTTCGCGGCCGACGAGGAGCTGTACAGCAGCGTCGCCGAGGCGGAGGCCGCGGCCGGTCGTCGTGGACGCCGTCGCACCAGCCGCCGGGCCACCGCTCCGGCCGGTGCGCCGCGCGCTGAGGA
>NZ_JACADT010001021.1:0-1976 GCF_013421635.1 Streptomyces sp. UH6
ACCGGTTTCGAGCGCCTCGCCGCGGACGGCTACGCGCTGCTGGACGGCGACAAGGTCGGCGTGGTCACCAACCCGACCGGCATCACCCGCGACACGACGCACATCGTCGACGTGATGCACGCGGACGACCGGGTCGACCTGGTGGCGGTCTTCGGGCCGGAGCACGGCTTCCGCGGCACCGCGCAGGCGGGCGGCTCCGAGGGCTTCTACCGGGACCCGGCCACCGGACTGCCGGTCTACGACACCTATCTCAGGAGCGGACAGCCGCTGGCGGACGTCTTCACCGCCTCGGGCGTGGACACCGTCGTCTTCGACATCCAGGACGCGGGCGCCCGCTTCTACACCTACATCTGGACGCTGTACGACTGCATGGAGGCCGCCCAGCTGGCCGGCAAGCGGTTCGTGGTGCTGGACCGCCCCAACCCCGTCTCCGGCCGCTCGGCCGAAGGCCCCGTCATGCACCCGCAGTTCGCCACCTTCGTCGGCCGCAAGCCGATCTCCCAGCAGCACGGGATGACGGTGGCGGAGCTGGCCCTCCTCTTCAACGGGGAGTTCCTGGCCTCCCCCGTGGAGCTGGAGACGGTGCGGATGACGGGCTGGCGGCGCGACGAGTTCTACGACGCCTCCGGGCTGCCCTGGGTGCCGCCGAGCCCCAACATGCCCACCCCGGAGACCGCGCTGGTCTACCCCGGCACCTGTCTCTTCGAGGGCACCAACCTCTCCGAGGGCCGGGGCACCACCCGCCCCTTCGAACTGCTCGGCGCGCCCGGTGTCGACGGCTCGTGGGCCGCGGCCGCCAACGAACTCGGCCTGCCCGGCGTGCGGTTCAGGGAGGCGTACTTCGCGCCGACCTTCAACAAGTTCTCCGGCCAGACGGTCGGCGGCGTCCAGGTGCACGTCGACGACCGCGCCGCCTTCGACCCCGTGCGCACCGGCGTCGGGCTGCTGGTCACCGCCAGGGCGACGTGGAGCGGATTCGCCTGGCGCGCGGACAACTGGATCGACAAGCTGACCGGTTCGACCGGCGTGCGCACCCGCATCGACGCGGGCGCCGGCCTGGAGGAGGTGGTGGCCGGCTGGGCGGACGAGCTGGCCGGCTTCCGCGCCACGCGGAGGCAGTACCTGCTCTACCGCTGAGCCGGGCCGGGCGGGAAGGGTGGGACGGGCGGGACGCGTACGGACGCGTCCCGCCCGTTCTGTTCCTGTTGTCGCGCATAGTCCCGCCGCCAACAGGAACCCGCATGAGTGTGCCGTCCGGCTTATGGCATACCTCGGCCAACCCGATGGAGCCGGTTGGGCGGTCGGCACGTCTATTCGGCGACGTCCTTACGACGACGCCGAGTTGGGCAGCGGATCAGGTGCACGTGCGACGGAGGTACGGTCGATGGCGGGATTCCGGAGTCTGGCGAGACAAGTACGGGACCAACGGTGCGATCTGGCGCTGCGGCGGTATTCGCTGCGCAAGTGCCTGGAGCGGTTCGCGCCGTACGGCCACCGGGCGACCTGGGACCACCTCTGCGTCACCTGGGGGTTCGGTCCCGAGGACCGCTCCCCCGATCCCCGCCGACTGGTGGGCGCGGTGGCGGAGTTGGAGCAGGCCCGGGAGATCTGGCTGGCCTACGAGGTGGCGTTCGCGGAGCGCCGGCGGCGGGAGAAGCACGACGGGCTGCGGCGGCCGGGGTCGGTGGACGACTGGCACCGCATGACCTGGGGCGGGTTCGGGATCGCCTGGTGCGACGACCCGCGGGTCCATCCCTCGGACCCGCTGCCGGAGGTGCTGCGCCGGCTGATCGGCGCGCTGGAGCGGCAGCCGGGGAGGAGCTGCCCGGTCTGCGGCGACGAGGACCTGGCCTGGCGTCACGGGATGAGCCACGAGCCGTCGAGCGGGCCGGTGTGCGTGGGGTGCGGGATCCTCGTCCCGCTGCCGGTGCTCACCCCGGAGGCGGTCGAGACGGCCCGGCGGGGACGGCGGCAAC
>NZ_JACADT010001022.1:0-1973 GCF_013421635.1 Streptomyces sp. UH6
CGGGTCGCCCGGCTCGAAGACCGCGGCGCACCGCACCAGCTCGGCCGTCTGGCCCCGCGTCAACCTCACCATGCGCACAGTCTCCCCCAGGGTGAACGGCGCGCCCGGCGCGTCGGCGACGACGGGCTTATTGGATGCTCCACCGGTGGGGGTGGGCCGGGTCGGCGGCGCAGGAGAAGACGTTGAGCTGTCCCCAGCGGCCGACCACCACCTCCGTCGGGGAGGCGTGGGGATACGCGGGCAGCCCGTCGTCCTCCACCGGACGCCAGCTGACGGTGCCGTCCCATTCGCGGCTGTCCACGGTCAGCAGCAGCTCCGTCGGTGTGCCGCACGTCCGGCAGTCCATCGGGTACGGATCGGTGAGGTGCCAGGAGGCGTAACCGCCGGCGCGCCAGCCCGGGGGTATGGAGAGGTCGTACTGGTACCCGGGCACCTCGGGGATCTCGTCGCCGTAGTCGCCGTCCGGGCCGAGGTCCGTCCACGGCTTCACGACGGTCCGGCTCTCGGCTTCCTCCTCCAGTTCCTCCTCCCACGCGTCGATGCGTTCCTCGAGTTCCTCGGGAAGGCATCCGGCGAAGGGGTAGGTGACGACCTGTTCGGGGTGCAGGACGCAGGGCTCGGGCACGTAGCCCGGCCATCCGACCACCTCGGGCTCCGGCTGCGGGTCCACCGTCTCCGCCTCGGCCACCGCGGCCGAACGGCGCCAGTGGACGTGGACGCTCATCCCGTGACCCGTGTCGCCGTGGGCGTCGAAGGGGCAGGCGAAGAGCTGGAGCAGATCGGCCCCGTCCGGCCCCGGGCGCAGATCGGGGACGTCACGGCGGTACAGCTGGGCCAGCGCGATCAGCGGCACGGGATGGTCGTCCGGCAGGTCGCGCAGGCGGCGCCGTTCCTGCCGCGCCCCGCGGTCCCGCCGCGCGGCGCGGACGTCCGCCGTCCGGTACCCGGTGCTCCGGTCGTGCGGCTCCGTGCACACCGGCCACGCCTCGTCCGCGGGCCAGAGCAGCGGCCCGCCCACCGAGCTGTCCGTCACGGCCGGCTTGCCGGGGCGGGGGTGCAGCCGGGTGGTGGTGCCGCGGTGCCGCGCCAGCTCGGGGAAGAGGGCCTCGACGTCGAGCGGCCGGGGCGGGGTCGTTCTGGTCATGGGCACGACTGTAATGACCGGGCCGGGCGAGGCGGGGCCCTTTTCCTCCCGGCGGTGCCGGTCAGCGGGGGGAGACCACGTTCCCGCCGGCCGCGGTGCCGCCCTGCCGCTGGTGGACCAGGGCGTCGCGGATCTCCTGGAGGACCTCCAGCTCGGTGACGGTCACCGGCTCGGACGCCAGCGCGTGCTGCTCCTCCTTCGCCTTGCGGCGGGCCGCCTGGCGGGCCAGGACGCGGGACATCGGCAGGACCATCAGGAAGTAGACGACCGCGGCCGTGATCAGGAAGGTCAGGGTCGCGCTGAGCACCAGCCCCCACATGATCTCGACGCCCTGCCCCTTCTTGGTGCAGTCGCCCTTGAGGCAGGTGCTGTACTGCGCCAGGTCCATCGTGCCGAAGGCTCCGACGAGGGGGTTGATCACGCCCTCGACGATCTTGTTGACGATGTTGGTGAACGCCGCGCCGATCACGACGGCGACGGCCATGTCGATCACGTTGCCCCGCATCAGGAAGGCCTTGAAGCCCTCCAGCACACTGACCTTCTCCTCGCTCACCCGAGGCCCCTTCCGTACCGAATCCGGCGACGGGATGCCGTCGCCGGGAGAACACAACGATGCAGAACCCTAGGGGCCCCACGCCACCGCGAGGACCGCACCCCGCGTCTCCCCGCTCCCGGGCCGGAGGGCAGCCCTCCCTGACCACCGCCGGGGCGGTTCCGGTGCCTCGGCGGGAGAAGGACGCACCTGACATGGAGCGGGTGTTCCGCGACCTGCCGATCCAGCGGTGGAACCTGCGGCGCGCCGACTCCGTCGACGAGGCCCGCGGGTGGA
>NZ_JACADT010001023.1:0-1971 GCF_013421635.1 Streptomyces sp. UH6
GGCGGCGTGGTCGAGGCGCTGGCCGCGGAAGAACAGCACCTTCCAGCGCAGCAGCGCCGCGCGGATCGCGGTCACCGTGGCCTGCGGCAGGTCGCCGGCGAGGTCGACGCCGCCGACCTCGGCGCCGATGTGACCGGCGACCGGGGTGATCTCCAGGGTCTGCCGAGGGCCGGCTGCCGTACGTGTCGTCACCATGTCCTCAGCGTCGGCCGTGGGGGAAAGCGGGCGCAAGAGGGCCTCGGGGCCAGGGGCGTCCCCCCGTCTTCCGTGCTCGCCTTCGCCGCCCTGCCCTCTCGCCCGCCCGTCCCCCTTGCCCTCGGATCGGACGGCGCACGCCGCCCGGGACGGTCACGTGGTGCTCGCCGCGCGCAGCGCCCGCACCAGGTCCGCCCGCCAGGTGTCGCCCCGGCGGCGTACCGTGCTGCCGAACGGCCGACGAAGGGTGAGGGTGTGGACGACGACGTCTTCGGCTCCGTCGTCGCGCTGGCGCGTGAGCTGGTCCGCACGCCCAGCAGGGGCGGGACCGACGACTACGGGCCGGTGCTCGGCGTCCTGGAACGGTGGCTGACGGGGCGAGGGCTGCCGCACCGCCGGCTGCGGAGTCCCGACGGGACCACGGCCGGGCTGCTGGTGGAGGTCGCCGGTGGCCGGCCGGGGGAGTGGTGGACGCTCGACGCCTGCGCGGACACCGCACCCTTCGGGGACGAGAACGCCTGGTCGTTCCCGCCCACCGCCGGGGACGTGGTGGACGGATGGCTGCGGGGACGCGGGGCGGCGGACTCCAAGACGGCGGCGGCGATGTTCTGCCATCTGGCCGCCGAGATCGCCCCGCGCGCCGACGAGTCGGCCGGAGGCCTGGCGGTCCTGCTCGACGTGGACGAACACACCGGACGCTTCGGCGGCGCGCGGGCCTACCTCGCGGACCCGCGGGCCCGGAGGCCGGCGGGCGTCATGATCGGGTACCCGGGGATCGGTGACGTGGTCGTCGGCGGAAGGGGGTTGTGGCGCTGTGTGCTCACCGTGCATGCCCCGTCCGGACATTCGGGCGCGCGACGCGAGGTGGTGGGCGCGGTCTCCCGGGCGGCACGACTGGTGAGGATGCTCGACGAGGCCGAACTGCCCCGCGATTCCTTCCCGTTGCCGCCGCGGCTGACGGTCACCGCGATCGGCGGCGGCGAGGGCTTCTCCGTCGTGCCGGACCGGTGCGACGTCAACGTCGACGTGCGCACCACGGTGGAGTTCGGGCCGCGGGCCGCCGAGCGACTGGTGCGCGCGGTCGTCACCGCCTTCGACGCCGAGGGGCGTGAGGCCGGGGCCCCGCGCCCGCGGCCCACCGACGTGGAACCGGTGGCCTCCTGGCCGGCCTACCAGCTGGACGGGGACCGGCAGCCGGCCGCCGCCCTGCTGAAGGCCGCCGCCGAGGCCGGACTGGAGGTCGGGGCGAAGGTGGCGGGGCCCTCCAACATCGGCAACCTGCTGGCCGGGGAGGGAGTGCCGGCCACAGCCGGCTTCGGCCTCCCCCACCAGGGGCTGCACGGAACCGACGAGCGGGTCCACCTCGCCGAACTGCCCCGCGTGTACGGGGTGTACCGGCGGGCCGTCGGCCTGCTCCTGGGAGGGGCATGAGCTTCGCCGACGACTATCCGCGGCTTTCCGCCCTGCGGATCGCCTCACTCGTCCGGGACGGGGAGCTGCGCGCCGCGGAGGTCGTGGAGGCGGCGTTCGCCCGGATCGAGCGGGAGGAACCCCGCACCCGGGCCTTCACGGAGGTGTGGCCCGCGCTCGCCGCCGGGACCGCGGCGGAGGTGGACCGCCGGCTCGCGGCGGGCGAGGTACTTCCCCTGGCCGGGGTGCCGATCGGCGTGAAGGCCACCGAGGGGACGACCTCCTTCCAGACCCTCCGCCTGCTCGCCGCGGGCTGCGTGCCGGTCGGCGCCACGGCCACCCCGGGACCGGGCACCGCCTGGCAGA
>NZ_JACADT010001024.1:0-1970 GCF_013421635.1 Streptomyces sp. UH6
GGCCGGAAGCCGGTCAGAAGACCGACTCCGCCTCCTCCATGCGGCTCCGCGGCACGTGCTTGAGTTCGGCGGTGGCCTCCGCCAGCGGAACCATCACGATCTCGGTCCCGCGCAGGGCGGTCATCATCCCGGAGACGCCGCGGTGCGCCGCCTCCACGGCGTGCCAGCCGAACCGGGTGGCCAGCACGCGGTCGTAGGCGGTGGGGGTGCCGCCGCGCTGGACGTGGCCGAGGATCACCGGCCGGGCCTCCTTGCCCAGGCGCCGCTCGAGCTCCCGGGCGAGGGCCGTGCCGATGCCCTGGAAGCGCTCGTGGCCGTACTGGTCGATCTCGCCCTTGCGGTAGTCCATGGTGCCCTCGGCCGGGTGGGCGCCCTCGGCCACGCAGACCACGGCGAACTTCTTGCCGCGGTCGAACCGCGCCTCGACCATCTCGACCAGGTCGGCGGGGTCGAACGGCCGTTCCGGCAGACAGATGCCGTGCGCGCCGGCGGCCATGCCCGACTCCAGGGCGATCCAGCCCGCGTGGCGTCCCATCACCTCGACCACCATCACCCGCTGGTGGGACTCGGCGGTCGTCTTCAGCCGGTCCATCGCCTCGGTCGCGACCGTCACGGCCGTGTCGAAGCCGAAGGTGCGGTCGGTGGAGGAGATGTCGTTGTCGATGGTCTTCGGCACGCCCACGATCGGCATGCCGGCCTCCGCCAGCATGCTGGCGGCGGTCAGGGTGCCCTCGCCGCCGATGGGGATCAGGACGTCGATGCCGAACCGGTTGGCGGTCTCGCGGACGTCCCGGCACGCCTCCTGGAGCCGGGCCCGCGGGAGCCGGGAGGAGCCCAGTATCGTGCCGCCGCGGGCCAGGATGCCGCTGACGGCGTCCAGGTCGAGGGGGCGGTAGCGGCCGTCGAGGAGGCCCTCGTAGCCGTCCTCGAAGCCGATGACCTCGTCACCGTACTGGGAGACGGCGCGGTGCACCACGGAACGGATCACCGCGTTGAGGCCGGGGCAGTCGCCCCCGGCGGTAAGAACTCCGATGCGCATACCGCTCCCGCGTCTCGCCTGTCCCGTCCGGCCCCATGGTGCCACGCCCGGGATGCCGACGCGCGCCGTCCGGACCTCCGCGTGACGATCCGTGACGCACCGGCGGACGGGGCCGCGTACGGCGGCGCCGCCCCCCGCGGGGCGGCCGCGCAGGTCCGCGAGCACTCCCGCGGCCCGCGCACGCCCTCTCCCCCACGCGGCGTAGCCGGAACCACCCCCCGGTACCCCGCCGGGGACGATGTTTGACAGGCTGGCCCAGAGGCACCGGAACCGGAGCAACGGCAACCGGCAAGGGAACGGAGATCCCGCGTGACGCGCAGCGTGTACGTGACGGGCATCGACCGCGGCGACGGCCGCCAGGTCGTCGACCTGGGGGTGATGGAGCTCCTCACCCGCCAGGTCGACCGCGTCGGCGTCTTCCGCCCGCTCGTGCACGACGGCCCGGACCGCCTCTTCGAACTCCTGCGGGCCCGCTACCGCCTGAGCCAGGACCCCGCCACCGTGTACGGCATGTCCTACGAGGAGGCCTCCGCCCTCCAGGCCGAGCGCGGCATGGACGAACTCATCACCGCCCTGGTCGCCCGGTTCCACGCCGTCGCCGACGCCTACGAGGTCGTCCTGGTCCTCGGCACCGACTTCACCGCCGAGAACCTCCCCGACGAGCTGGCCCTCAACGCCCGGCTGGCCAACGAGTTCGGCGCCTCGGTGATCGCCGTGGTGGGCGGCCGCGGGCACCCGGCCGAGGCGGTGGCCGCCGAGGTCCGCAACGCCTGCCGCGCCTACCAGGACCTGGGCTGCGACGTCCTCGCCATGATCGCCAACCGGGTGGCCCCGGACGACCGGGACACCGTGGCCGCCCTGCTCGACGAGCGGCTCGACCGGCGCCACGGCCTGCCCGGCTTCGTGCTCCCCGACGAGCCGGCCCTGGCCG
>NZ_JACADT010001025.1:0-1969 GCF_013421635.1 Streptomyces sp. UH6
CGCCCGCCTCCTCGGCCTCGACGGCGCCCACGGGCGGTTCGCCGGTCCCGTCGCCCCCGCAGCAGCGGTCGGAGGCTCGGCCGCACCCGTCGTCCGAGCCCTCCTACGCCCAGCGGCAGCCGGTGAGCTTGGACAAGGCGTCGTGACCGCGTCGTCCAAGGCCGCCCGCAGGGGGCGCCGGTTCAATCCGCTGCACCTCGCCGGATGGCTCTTCGCCGACATGCTGCTCGTGCTGGCACTGGTCTCCATGGGTGACCGGGCCGATCCGCTCGCGGCGGAGACGGCGGCCAGGCCGGAGCCGTCGGCTTCCGGGGAGGCATCCGCCTCCCCTTCACCCTCCCCGACGCCCACCGGGCCCCGTTCGCTCGAGCTCAAGCCGGTGAAGATCCGCGTCGTGGCGGCCGCGGGTGACCGGTCCGCCATGGTCGCGCGGCTCCGCGAGGCCACCGAGCGCCACGACGGCCGCGAGGCGGCCCTGATCCTCACCTTCGGCGAAGCTCCGGACACCGGCCAGGGCCAGGCCTATGCCGACGAGATCAACAAGGCGCTGGAGAAGGCCCGCCCGGACATGTTCGGCGAGGCCGTCAAGCGCTCCTTCTGGCAGGGCAGCCGCAGCTCCGGCAGCGCCGCGCTCGAAATCTACTTCTACACACGCTGACGGCCGGGCGCCGTCGTCACCGTCGTCACAGTCGTCACCCACGTCACCCACGTCTCCCACATCCGAACGATTCAGGAGAACGCAATGCAGCTTCTTCCCTTCTACCTTGTCTGCGACGAGTCCGGCTCCATGGCCGCCGGCGGGGTCGACGCCATCAACGGCGCCCTGCCCGACCTCCACGACGAGATCAGCTCCAACCCGGCCGTCGCCGACAAGGCGCGCTTCGCCATGATCGGCTTCTCCACGGACGCGACCCTGCTCCAGCCCCTGGTGGACCTCAGCGAGATCGACTCCCTGCCGTCGCTGTCGGCGGGCGGCGTGACCTCCTTCGCCGCGGCGTTCCGGCTGCTCAAGTCCACCATCCAGACGGACGTCGACCAGCTGAAGTCCGAGGGCCACTCCGTCTTCCGGCCCGTCGTCTTCTTCATGTCCGACGGCGGCCCGACCGACACGGACGCGGACTGGCGGGGCGCGCTGAAGGAGCTCGACGAATCCCGCTACGCCCCGAAGATCATCGCCTTCGGCATCAGCACCGCGGACGTCGCCACCATCACCGAGGTCGCCAACTTCAAGGCGTTCATCCAGGAGAGCGACAACATCTCGCCCGCCGCGGCACTGCGCGAGTTCGCCTCCAGCCTGACCCGCTCGATCGTGAACTCGACGACCAGCATCTCCGCGAACGGCGGGGAGGGCTTCGACCTCCAGGTCGACGACCACGTGCCCGGCTTCACCAGCCTGTCCCTGGACAAGATGTGAGCGGCCCGGTGGACCACCAGAGCCAGAGCCACGAGCTCAGCCGCGACCTCGGCCAGGGTCTGGGCCACGACCTCAGCCAGGGCCTGGGCCAGACCCCGCACGAGCACCAGCGCCCCGACCGGCCGGAGGCGGCCGACGAACTCTCCACGCACTACGCGGACATCACCGCGGTGCTGCGACCGGAGCCTCCGGATCCGCGGCGGTCCCTGGCCGCCGGGCCGATGCCGGAGGCTGCCGTCCCGTCGGCCTCGTCGGCCTCGTCACCCGTGCCCGTCGGTGGGGACGGGGTGGCGCGGCCGTCGCAGTCGCGGGTTCCGGCAGCCCTGACCGTGTTTCCCGTGGTCCAGGCCGTGCCCCCGGCGTCCCTTGCCGGGGCTTCCAGGGCTTCCGGGACGCCGGGCGCGTTCCCGGGCGCGGCCCCGGGTGCGGCTTCGGGTGCCCCCATGGGACCGACGGGGTATCCGGCGACCCCTCTGGCGCACCACATGGAGGGGGCGGAACCTGCCGCGGACGCGGCCACCCCGGCGGGACCCTCGGCAGACCCGGCGGCCGTGA
>NZ_JACADT010001026.1:0-1969 GCF_013421635.1 Streptomyces sp. UH6
CAGCGTCTGGTGCTGTGGTCCGGGGAGTTCCACGCGTTCCGGCTGCCCAGCCCCTCGCTGTGGCGGGACGCCCTCCAGAAGATCCGCGCCTCGGGGCACAACGCGGTGACCGTGCCGGTGGCGTGGAGCCACCACTCCCCCGCGCCGGGGCGCCACGACTTCACCGGCGTGCGCGATCTGGACCTGCTGCTGCGCACGGCGGCCGAGGAGCAGCTGTACGTCGTCCTGCGCCCCGGCCCGTTCCTCGGCGCCGATCTGGACGCGGTCGGGCTGCCGGGGTGGCTGGCCGGGACCGGGGGCGCGCCCCGCGCCGACGACCCGGCCTACCTGGAGCACGTCGACGCCTGGCTCACCGCCGTCGACCGGATCGCCCGCCGCCACCAGTACACCGAGGGCCGCGGCACGGTGCTGCTGTACCAGTTCACCGACGTCAGCGGCGCCGCCTCCGCCGCCTACCGGGAACACCTGTACGCCAAGGTGCGCGGTGACGGGATCGACGTGCCGGTGTTCCACCGGGAGCTGGTCCCCGCCTCCGAGCCGGACGACGCGGACCCGGCGGCCGTCCCGCCGGACCGCGGGCTGTACTTCGGGTCGGCGGCCGCCGAGCGGTCGCGCCCGCGCACCGCCGAGGTGCTCGCCGAGTTCGCCACCGGTCAGCCGGTGCCGTGGGGCGGCGGCCGTTTCGGGCCGGGGGGCTTCGAGGCGGTCCGCCGCGAGTTCGACGCCGCCCACGTGCGCCGCACCTGCCTGACCGACATCGCCAACGGTCTCACCGTCCACAACACCCGGCTCGCGTTCGGCGGCACCAACTGGGGCTGGCAGGGCGGTCCTTCGACCATCACCTCCTACGACCTCGCCGCCGGGCACGACGAGGCCCGCAACCCCACCGCGAAGCTGGCCGCGACCCAGCAGATCGGGCACATGCTGCGCACCGTCCCCGACCTGGCGAAACTGAACCGGGCGGCGGACGTGCGGGCCGACGACGACCGCGTGCGGGTGTACCACCTCACCAACCCGGACACCGGCTCGCACACGTACGTGCTGCGCAACGACTCCGACGTCCGGGTCTCCACCGCGCTGCGGGTGGCCGGTTCCGACCTGCCGGTCCAGGTCACCCTGGAGCCGCGCGACGCCCGGCTGATCATGTCCCGGCTGCGGCTCGGCGAGCGGCTGCTGCGCCACTCCACGGCGCAGCCGATGCTCTTCCTCCCGGTGGGCTCCATGGACGTCGCCGTCTTCACCGGCTCCCGTGACGAGCTGGCCGAGGTGGTCCTGGAGTGCCCGGTGGGTCCGGTGACCACCCGCCTGGACCCCGAGCCCGCCTGGGCCCTCGACCGGGGCCTGCTGCGGGTGACCGCGCCGCTGGGCAGGGGCGGGCTGAGCCGGGTGCTGGTGGAGGGCGGCGGCAGCAGCCGCCCGCTGCTGCTGGTCTTCGCCGACGAGGACGACGCGGCGCGGCTGTGGCCGGTGGAGACCCGCAAGGGGAACTTCCTCGTCTACGGCCCGTCGCTGGTGCGCACCGTCACGCCGCACGAGGACGGCGTGGACCTCACCGGTGACGTGCGGGGGCTCACCGGCCTGGAGATCTGGGCGCCCGGCGGGATCGGCTCCGCCACCTGGAACGGCACCCGGGTGCGGACGACCGTCTCCAGGGCCAACGCCCTGGTGGCGACGGCCCAGTTGAAGCCTCCGCCGGCCGTGGAACTGCCCGCGCTGACCGACTGGACCGGCCGGGCCGGGGACCCGGAGGCCGACCCCCGGTTCGACGACGGCCGCTGGCGTTCCGCCGACCTGGCGGCCTCGTCCGGGACGACGCCGGTGCCCGAGGGGCAGCCGGTGCTCTTCGCGGACGACTACGGCTTCCACTACGGCGACCTGTGGTACCGGGGCAGGTTCGGCGACGCGCGCGGCGCGGTCTCGGTGCGCCTCTCCTACCGGGCGGGGCCGCAGGGCCTGGTGATGGCCTGGC
>NZ_JACADT010001027.1:0-1969 GCF_013421635.1 Streptomyces sp. UH6
TGCTGCTCCCGCGGGCCCGAGGACCGCGCGTCGCCCCCCGGCGGGTCCTCCACCGAGATGCCGAAGTCCGCGGCCAGCCCCTCCAGCCCGTTGGCGTACCCCTCGCCCAGCGCCCGGAACTTCCAGCTCCCGCCCCGGCGGTAGAACTCGCCGCAGATCATGGCGGTCTCCTCGCCGGTCTCCGGCACGATGTCGAAGTACGCCAGCGGATCCCCGTCCGGCACGTCCGCGTCGTACAGCAGGATGCGCAGGTCCTCCACGCGGGAGAACGGCATGCCGTCCGCCGAGGCGACCAGCAGAACACGGCCGACATCCGCCTCGACACCGCTCACGTTCGTCTGGACCGTGTCCGTGAGGCCCTCGGTGACGCGCTTCTTGCCGAGCCGCCAGACCTTCCCGGAGGGATGCCGTGGCTGGTTGTAGAAGACGAAGTCCGCGTCGGAACGCACACGCCCGTCCGTCCCGAGCAGCAGCGCCGAGGCATCCACGTCCGGAGCGCCCGGCCCGGCCGACCACCGGAACACGGCGCGTACCGTGCCCGCCTCCAGCGGGACGTTCGACCCTTTCAGCATCGCGTGCGTCATGCGGGCAATCCTGCCCTCTGGCTCTGGCCAGGACAATGCGGGGGTGGGTACGGACCGGGCGGGGCCACGGACCGGTGTGTCACAGCCAGTAGCGGACATATGCCGGTCACCCGAACTTCACGGACCTCGGGAACTACAGAAATGAATCTGTACGTACTATTACCGGCCACCCTCTTCGGCCGCTGATCTTCACGGGGGACCCCCATGCGTCACTTCGGGCACGTAGCCCCGGAGGTGCGAGAGCGCCTCTTCCACCAGGAGCCCTGCGAGTTCACGGCCGAATCGTCCGCCCCCGTCCTCGCCACCGCGCTGGGCGCCACCCTCTACAGCCCTGCCACCCGCCCGAGACTCGCCGACGACGTCCTCAAGCAGGCCGCCCGCGGCGTCGTCTCGATGGTGCTGTGCCTGGAGGACTCCATCGACGACGCCGACGTCGAGGCCGGCGAGGAGAACCTGGTCCGCCAGTTCGCCGAGCTGGACGCCCGGCTCGGCGAGACCTCCGGGGAACGGCTGCCGCTGCTCTTCGTGCGGGTGCGCCACGCCGGTCAGATCGGCGACCTGGTCCGCCGGTTCGGGCCCTCCGTCCGGCTGCTCTCCGGGTTCGTGGTGCCCAAGTTCACCGCGAGGCACGGCACCCCCTTCCTGGAGGCGGCGGCCGAGGCCGAGGCCGCCGCCGACCGGCGGCTGTTCGTGATGCCGGTCCTGGAGTCCCCGGAACTGCTGTACCTGGAGACGCGGACCGAGACCCTGGCCGGGATCTTCGACGTGGTGGACAAGTACCGGGACCGGGTGCTGGCGCTGCGGCTCGGCGTCACCGACTTCTGCTCCGCGTACGGCCTGCGCCGGGCCCCCGACATGACCGCCTACGACGTCCGGATCGTCGCCTCGGTCATCTCCGACGTGGTCAACGTGCTGGGGCGGGCGGACGGCACCGGGTTCACGGTCACCGGGCCGGTCTGGGAGTACTTCCGGTTGCAGGAACGAATCTTCAAGCCTCAGCTGCGGGAGAGCCCCTTCCGCGGCGACGCCGAGGAACTGCGCGAGACGCTGATCGAGCACGCGCTGGACGGCCTGGTCCGGGAGATCGCCCTGGACCGCGCCAACGGGCTGCTCGGCAAGACCTGCATCCACCCCACGCACGTCCAGCCGGTCCACGCGCTCTCCGTCGTCAGCCACGAGGAGTTCAGCGACGCCCAGGACATCCTGCGGCCCGAGCGGGGCGGCGGCGGCGTGCTGCGGTCGGCGTACACCAACAAGATGAACGAGGTGAAGCCGCACCGGGCGTGGGCCCTGCGGACCATGCTGCGGGCCGAGGTCTTCGGCGTCGCCCACGAGGACGTGGGCTTCGTCGACCTGCTCGCCGCGGCCTCCGACGCCTGCCCGTG
>NZ_JACADT010001028.1:0-1968 GCF_013421635.1 Streptomyces sp. UH6
CGCCGTCGCCGCGGTCTGCGCCACGCTGGTCGCCGCCCTGGCCGTGCGGGCCGGCACCGGTGAGCCCGGCGTCGCCCCGGAATGCCGGAAACCCGTCTCCGACCTGCTGGAGCCGCCCTGCGGAGCCTGGTTCGGGGCGTTCGTGCCGCACGAGAAGTCCGACCTGGCCGTGAAGGTCGCCGCCTACGAGAAGCGGATCGGCCGCCGCCTCGACATCGTGTACACGTACCACGACATGTCCGAGGTCACCGCCTCCCGCCTGGAGGGGCAGCTGCTGACCGAACAGGAACAGCGGCTCGGACGGGACCGGATGCTGCTGCTCTCCTGGGAGAGCAAGGTCTGGGGCGGCGCGAAGGACGAGCAGCCCCGGTGGAGCGACATCGCCGCCGGGAGGTACGACGCCGAGGTGATCGACGTCCAGGCACGCCGGATCAAGGAGTACGGCGAACGCAACGACGGCCGGAAGGTCTTCCTCTCCTTCGACCTGGAGATGGACACCCGGGTCCCGGACAACGGCACCGCCGAGCAGTTCGTGTCCGCCTGGCGCCACCTCCACGACCGGTTCCGCCGGCTGGGCGTGGACAACGTGATCTGGACCTGGATCACCACCGGCTATCCCGGACACCACGAGGTGATCGAACGGCTCTACCCGGGCGACGACTACGTCGACTGGATCGGCTACAACCAGTACAACTACTACAAGTGCCACCGGACCGAGTGGCTGTCCTTCGCGCGGACCCAGACGTCGGTGCACCGGTGGATCCGCGCCCACCTGTCGGACGACAAGCCCCTCATGCTCTCCGAGTTCGGCTCCGCGCACGACACCGGGCGGCCCTCCCGGCAGGCCCAGTGGTACCGGGAGGTGCCCGGCGTGCTGGAACGGCTGGACGGCGTGAAGGCGGCGCTCCAGTGGAACCACCGCGACCCGGGCCCGCACTGCGACCTGGCCCTCGCCAACGAGGAGTCCTGGGAGGCGATGCGAGGGCTGGCCTCGGACCCCTACCTCAACCAGCCGCCGCCGTGACCGCCTTCGGGCGCGCCCCGGACTGCGAAACGTGCGGGTGCGCCTCAGCCCGCGAACTCGGGTCCGCGCACCACCGCGCGGGCCCTGCGGTACCAGCGCCAGCCGACGGTGGGCGCGCCGTCCCGGTAGGGCGCCACCCGCGCGCCGCCGCCGCGCATCCACGACTCCACGTCGGCCACCGTGTGGCCGCGCCGGACGATCAGCCGCGCGATCCGGTAGCGCTCGTCCCGCGGGGAACTCAGCGCGTGGCGCACCGCGGCCGCCGTCTCGTACCCGGTGAGGGCCGCCATCCGCCGCACGGCGCCGCTGTTGTACCCGTGCGGGTAGGCCAGGTGCCGGACCGGGTGCCCGAGCGCGTCCTCCAACACCTGCTTGGATTCCCGCAGTTCGTACTCCAGGGCGCGACGGCCCAGGGTGTCCAGCTGGGCGTGGGACACCGTGTGTCCGCCCACCTCGAGCCCCGCGTCCTCCAGCAGCGGCGCCTCGTCCAGCCTCATCATCGGCGCCGGCGGCAGCAGGCACCGCCCGGAAGGGGTGAGGGCGCCGGTGGTGAGGTAGGCGGTGCCGGTCAGGTTCCGTCCGGCCAGGGCGGCGGCCGTGGGGCCCGGCAGATCGGCGAAGCCGTCGTCGAAGGTGAGCACCACCGGCCGCGGCGGCAACGGGGCGCGTCCCGCCAGGTGGTCGGCGAGCGTGCTCACCGTCACCGGGGTCCGGCCGCTGTCCACCACGGCGTCCAGGTGCTCGGCGAACCGGCGCGGCGTGACGGTGAACTCGGCGATCCACTCCGGCGGGTCGTCCATCACCGCGTGGTAGAGCAGCACCGGCACGGCGTCCGTCCGCGGACCGTCGGCCCCGCTCACCGGGACACCCCGCGACGCAGCGCGTGACGGGCGCGTGCGTAGCCCAGCGGCCCGTAGAGCATGCCCCGGCGCTGGAGCCGGGAG
>NZ_JACADT010001029.1:0-1967 GCF_013421635.1 Streptomyces sp. UH6
CGCCGTGGCTGCGGGTGGCCGAGGTGGGGGTCAGCGGCACCCGCGTCCTCGGCGAGGACGAGGTGCGCCGCGCCGCCGACCTCCCCGCCGGCATGCCGCTCGCCTCCGTGGACACCGAGGCCGTGGAGGCCCGGATCCGTGAGGCGCTGCCGCGCGTCGGGTCGGTGGAGGCCGACCGGGACTGGCCCCACGGCGTCACGCTGCGGATCACCGAGCGCACCGCCGTCCTGATCCTCAAGGAACAGGACGGATACGTCGAAGTCGACCGGTCGGGCGTGCGGTTCGCCACCCTGAGCAGGGCGCCGGAGTCCGTGCCGCTCCTCGAACTCGACCTGGGGAGCGGGAAGTCGGCCGGCTCGTCGCTGCGCCGGTTCGGCCGCGACCGGCTGGTGGCCGAGGCGGTCCGGGTGGCGCGGGACATCCCGGAACCGGTCGCCCGTGCCACCCGGACGGTCAAGGTCCGTACCTTCGACGCGTTCTCGCTGGAACTGAAGGACGGCCGCACCGTCCGGTGGGGCAGTCCGGAGGAGGGCGCGGCGAAGGCCCGTACCCTGCGGGCGCTGATGAAGGCAACCCCGAAGGCCCGTGTTTTTGACGTCACTGTCCCCTCCGCCCCTGCGTCAGCGGCGAGTTGACGCACATCAGCGCAGGCCAGCACCCGGACTGGGCACTCACGTGCTTGATCACATAGGGTGAAAAGAAAAGCGGGAGGTTCGGCGTGTTCGTTGAACGTGCGCCACTTGTCGACCTAGTGTCCTGTTCGGAATAGTCCAGGGAACAGACACACTGGTAACCCTAAACTTCACCGTTAGGGTTCGGGTCGGCGTTCGGACCGTCCCATTCGGCATCAGCCGGGGCTTCGCGGGGAACTCGCGAGGCATCCGGCACGTAACTCGAGGCGAGAGGCCTTCGACGTGGCAGCACCGCAGAACTACCTCGCAGTCATCAAAGTCATCGGTGTCGGCGGCGGTGGTGTCAATGCCATCAACCGGATGATCGAGGTCGGTCTCAAGGGCGTCGAGTTCATCGCCATCAACACCGACGCTCAGGCGCTGTTGATGAGCGACGCCGACGTCAAGCTCGACGTCGGCCGCGAACTCACCCGCGGACTCGGCGCCGGCGCCAACCCCGCGGTCGGCCGCAAGGCCGCCGAGGACCACCGCGAGGAGATCGAGGAGGTCCTCAAGGGGGCCGACATGGTCTTCGTGACGGCCGGCGAGGGCGGCGGCACCGGTACCGGCGGCGCGCCCGTCGTGGCCAACATCGCACGTTCGCTGGGGGCACTGACCATCGGCGTGGTCACCCGTCCGTTCACCTTCGAGGGGCGCCGCCGCGCCAACCAGGCGGAGGACGGCATCGCCGAACTCCGCAACGAGGTGGACACCCTCATCGTCATCCCCAACGACCGGCTGCTGTCCATCTCGGACCGCCAGGTCTCGGTCCTGGACGCCTTCAAGTCGGCCGACCAGGTCCTGCTCTCCGGTGTCCAGGGCATCACCGACCTGATCACCACCCCCGGCCTCATCAACCTCGACTTCGCCGACGTCAAGTCCGTGATGTCCGAGGCGGGCTCCGCGCTGATGGGCATCGGGTCCGCCCGCGGCGACGACCGCGCGGTGGCCGCCGCCGAGATGGCGATCTCCTCGCCCCTGCTTGAGGCCTCCATCGACGGCGCCCGGGGCGTCCTGCTCTCCATCTCCGGCGGCTCCGACCTCGGTCTCTTCGAGATCAACGAGGCGGCCCAGCTGGTGAGCGAGGCGGCGCACCCCGAGGCCAACATCATCTTCGGCGCGGTCATCGACGACGCGCTCGGCGACGAGGTCCGGGTCACCGTGATCGCGGCCGGGTTCGACGGCGGCCAGCCGCCCGCCAAGCGGGAGAACGTCCTCGGCTCGGCCTCCAAGCGCGAGGAGCCGGCCGCCCCGGCGCGGCCCGCCGAGACCGCGCGTCCCTCCTTCGGGTCGCTC
>NZ_JACADT010000103.1:0-10385 GCF_013421635.1 Streptomyces sp. UH6
GCTGCTGCTCCTGCTCGGTGGCGGCCATTGCCTCATCGTGCCCCACGGAGGCCGGGCGGGGGCGTGGATCCCCCGGACGGGTGGCGGCCGGAAACCGCTCCCGGTGTTTTCCGCCCCCTTGGATCGTGGAACGCGTCCCGGGAGTATTCGGTCACAGATACCCAGACGGGGTTGCGGCTTATTACCGACGGGTAGCATCATCGTTGTTACTTGCCGGTAGACCGCCGGAATCCGCTACCTGATCCCTTACGGAGCCGTCGATGGGGCACTACAAGTCGAATCTCCGCGACATCGAGTTCAACCTCTTCGAGGTTCTCGGGCGCGACAAGCTGTACGGCACCGGCCCGTTCGCGGAGATGGACGTCGACACCGCCCGCAGCATTCTCGAAGAGGTCGCCCGCCTCGCCGAGAACGAGCTGGCCGAGTCCTTCGCCGACGCGGACCGCAACCCGCCGGTGTTCGACCCCACCACCAACACCGCGCCCGTCCCGGCGTCCTTCAAGAAGAGCTACCAGGCCTTCATGGACTCCGAGTACTGGCGCCTCGGCCTGCCCGAGGAGATCGGCGGCACCCCCGCGCCGCGCTCCCTGATCTGGTCCTACGCGGAGCTGCTGCTCGGCGCCAACCCGGCCATCTGGATGTACGCCTCCGGCCCGGCCTTCGCCGGCGTCCTGTTCGACGAGGGCAACGACGTCCAGAAGAAGATCGCGCAGATCGCCGTCGAGCGTCAGTGGGGCGCCACCATGGTGCTCACCGAGCCCGACGCCGGCTCGGACGTCGGCGCCGGCCGCACCAAGGCGGTCCAGCAGGAGGACGGCTCCTGGCACATCGAGGGCGTGAAGCGCTTCATCACGTCCGGTGAGCACGACATGTCGGAGAACATCCTCCACTACGTGCTGGCGCGCCCCGAGGGCGCCGGTCCCGGCACCAAGGGCCTGTCGCTGTTCCTCGTCCCGAAGTACGAGTTCGACTTCGAGACCGGCGAGCTGGGCGCGCGCAACGGCGTCTACGCCACCAACGTCGAGCACAAGATGGGCCTCAAGGCCTCCAACACCTGCGAGATGACCTTCGGCGACCAGCACCCCGCCAAGGGCTGGCTGGTCGGCGACAAGCACGACGGCATCCGCCAGATGTTCCTCATCATCGAGTTCGCCCGCATGATGGTCGGCACGAAGGCGATCTCCACCCTCTCCACCGGCTACCTCAACGCGCTGGAGTACGCCAAGGAGCGCGTCCAGGGCAACGACCTGGCCGGCGGCAAGGGCTCCCCGAAGGTCACCGTCACCCACCACCCCGACGTGCGCCGCTCGCTGCTCACCCAGAAGGCGTACGCCGAGGGCATGCGCGCCCTGGTGACGTACACCGCCTCGGTCCAGGACGCCATCCAGGTCAAGGAGGCGAACGGCGAGGACTCCTCCGCCGAGCACGCCCTCAACGACCTGCTGCTCCCGATCGTCAAGGGCTACGGCTCCGAGAAGGGCTACGAGCAGCTCGCCCAGTCGCTCCAGACCTTCGGCGGCTCCGGCTTCCTGCAGGAGTACCCGATCGAGCAGTACATCCGGGACTCCAAGATCGACACCCTCTACGAGGGCACCACGGCGATCCAGGGCCAGGACTTCTTCTTCCGGAAGATCGTCCGCACCGGCGGCGCCCCGCTGACCGCGATCGCCGAGGAGATCAAGTCCTTCATCGGCCAGAACATCGGCGGCGACGAGCTGGCCACCGCCCGCGAGCAGCTCGGCCGCGCGGCCGGCGAGCTCGAGGCGATCGTCGGGCAGATGCTGAACGACCTGATGGCCTCCCAGGAGGACGTCAAGAACATCTACAAGGTCGGCCTCAACACCACCGGCCTGCTGATGGCCGCCGGCGACGTCATCGTCGGCCACCTGCTGCTCAAGGGCGCGGCCGTGGCCGTCGAGAAGCTCCAGACGGCCACCGGCAAGGACGTGGCGTTCTACACCGGCAAGATCGCGGCGGCGAAGTTCTTCGCCAAGACCGTCCTGCCGGGCGTCACCCTCGCCCGCAAGGTCGCGCAGAACGTCGACCTGGAGATCATGGAGCTGCCCGAAGAGGCGTTCTGATCCTGGTCTCCCCCAGGTCCCCCGAGCGGTTCGGGATGCGGCAGGGCGGGGCGGTGCTTCGGCGCCGCCCCGCCCTGCCGTTCGACGCTCCCCGGCTGGATCTAGGCTGGCTCCCATGAGCGCACCAACCCGCTTCGACCGCGGCCACACCGACGACCTCATGTCCTACCTGGCGGCCTCCCCGTCGCCGTACCACGCGGTGGCCAACGCCGCCGAGAAGCTGCGGGAGGCGGGCTTCCGGCCGCTGTCGGAGACGGACGCCTGGGACGCCTCGGCCGGCGGGTGGTACGTGATCCGCGGCGGCGCGCTGATCGCCTGGTACGTCCCGGAGGGCGCCGCCCCGCACACCCCCTTCCGCATCGTCGGCGCCCACACCGACTCGCCCAACCTCCGGGTCAAGCCCCTCCCGGACAGCGGCGCGCACGGCTGGCGGCAGGTGGCGGTCGAGATCTACGGCGGCCCGCTGCTCAACTCGTGGCTCGACCGCGACCTGGGCCTGGCCGGCCGGCTCACCCTGCGCGATGGCTCCGAGCATCTGGTGAACGTGGACCGCCCGCTGCTGCGCGTGCCGCAGCTCGCCATCCACATGGACCGCTCGATCCACGCCGACGGCCTCAAGCTCGACCAGCAGCGCCACATGCAGCCCGTCTGGGGCCTGGGCGACGACGTCACCGAGGGCGACCTGATCTCCTTCCTGGAGGACGAGGCCGGTCTCGAGCGCGGCTCGGCCGTCGGCTGGGACCTGATGGTCCACTCCGTGGAGGCCCCCGCCTACCTGGGCCGCGACCGCGAACTGGTGGCGGGCCCGCGGATGGACAATCTGCTCTCGGTGCACGCCGGCACCGCCGCGCTGGCCGCCGTGGCCGCCCGGGGCGACCTGACGCACATCCCCGTGCTGGCCGCCTTCGACCACGAGGAGACCGGCTCGCAGTCCGACACCGGCGCCGACGGCCCGCTGCTCGGCACCGTGCTGGAGCGCTCGGTGCTGGCCAGAGGCGGCAGCCTGGAGGACCGGGCACGCGCCCTCGCCGGCACCGTCTGCCTCTCCTCCGACACCGGCCACGCGGTGCACCCCAACTACGCCGAGCGGCACGACCCGACGCACCACCCGCGCGCGGGCGGCGGACCCATCCTCAAGGTGAACGTCAACAACCGCTACGCCACGGACGGTTCGGGCCGCGCGGTGTTCGTGGCGGCCTGCGAGAGGGCCGGCGTGCCGTACCAGTCCTTCGTGTCCAACAACTCGATGCCCTGCGGCACCACCATCGGCCCGATCACCGCGGCCCGGCACGGGATCCGCACCGTCGACATCGGCGTGGCCATCCTGTCGATGCACAGCGCCCGCGAACTCTGCGCTGCCGACGACCCGTTCCTGCTCGCCAACGCGCTGGCGGCGTTCCTCGAAGGCTGACGGGGCCTGATCGACACATGGGCGGCATCCGCCCGGGTATCCGGAGTTGACGAAGAATCCTCACGAGAGAGGAACAACTCATGGGCCTGGGCGGATGCATCGTCCTGATCGGGGTGGGAGCGATTCTCACCTTCGCCACTGACTGGGAGATGAGCGGCGTCAACGTCGACCTGGTCGGCATCATCCTGATGCTGGTCGGCCTCATCGGAGTGGCGACCTTCACCAGCATCGCGCGGCGCCGCCGCGTGGTCATGCCGCCGACGACCCCGGTCGTCGAGGAGGAGCCCCGCCGTCACTACTGACAGGACCTGACAGGACCGGCAAGGGCCTGTCAGGACCTGACGGGGCTCCCCGGCGTCGGACGCGGCGTACGCGTCGTCACGCGTCCAGGCCGGCCAGCACCAGCGGCAGACGGGTCGCCCCGTCGGCCGTGAGACGGACCGGGACGCCCCAGTCCTGCTGATGCACGTGGCAGGCGGGGTACTCGTTCGCCGGGTCGTCGTCGCAGGACGCGGCCATCGCGGAGACGTGGAGCACGCCCTCCGGCACCTCCGGATCGAGCTCCAGCACCCGGGTGAGACCGGTGTCCGCGCCCGCGCCCGCGCGCAGCAGCTCCGGCGGGGTCGAGGAGACCAGCAGACGGGTCGACGGCCCGTAGCGGGTGTCCAGCTTCTGGCCCGCGGGCGCCTGGAAGATGACGTCGAGTTCCAGCCGTCCCGGAGCCACCTCGGTCGCCGCACGCTGCGTACGGTGCGCCACCGACTCCACCCGCACCGCCTCCTCCGGCAGCCGCAGCCGGGTCAGCCGGTGCCGCGCCGACTCGACGACCACGATGTCCTCGCCGGCCAGCACCGCGTCGCTGGGCTCGCGCAGATCGGTGGCGAGCGTGGTCACCTCGCCGGTGGCGGGGTCGAAGCGGCGCAGGGCGTGGTTGTAGGTGTCGCTGACCGCGACCGAACCGTCGGGCAGCGGGGTGACGCCCAGCGGGTGCTGGAGGAGCGCCTGCCCGGCCTCGCCGTCGCGGTGGCCGAAGTCGAAGAGTCCGGTGCCGACCGCGGTGCGCACGGCGCCGTCCTTCTCCACCCAGCGCAGCGCGCTGGTCTCGGAGTCCGCGAGCCACAGCCGCGCGCCGTCCGTGGAGACCGCGAGGCCGGAGGGCTGCGCGAACCACGCCTCACGGCCGGGTCCGTCGACCAGGCCCTCGTTGGTGGTGCCGGCGGTCACCTCGACCGTGCCGGCCGCCGGGTCCCACGCCCAGAGCTGGTGGACGCCGGCCATGGCGATCCACACCTTGCCCTGCCAGTGGGCGACGTCCCACGGCGAGGAGAGGCTGACCTCGCGGGCCGCCCCCTCGGTGGGCTCGCCCTGCATCCACTGCCGGCCGGTGCCGGCCACCGTGGTCACCTCGCCGGTGGACAGGTCCAGACGGCGCAGCGCGTGGTTGACGGTGTCCGCGACGACCACGGTGGTGTCGTCCAGCAGCGCGAGGCCCTGCGGCTCGCTGAAGAGGGCGCTCCCCGCCTCCCCGTCGGCCAGGCCACGCGAGCCGCCGCCGATCCGGCGCACGACCGTCTCGCCGTCCGCCTCCAGCTCCACCAGCTGGTGCCGGGTGGTGTCGCTGACCAGGAAGTTCCCGCTCGGCAGCAGCAGCGCCTTGCCCGGGAAGCGGAGGGTGGTGGGCTCCGGCTCCGGCGGCACGTACGGGCCGTCGCCGCGGCGCAGGGTGCCCTTGGCCTCGTGCTCGGCCTCCAGCTCCTCCACCAGCTTCTCGATGGCGTGCGCGTGGCCCTCGCCGGCGTGCTGGGCGACGACGTAGCCCTCGGGGTCGATCACGACCAGCGTCGGCCAGGCGCGGACCGCGTACTGCTTCCACGTCGCCAGCTCCGGGTCGTCCAGCACCGGGTGCTCCACGCCGTACCGCTCGACCGCGTCGACCACGGCCTGGTGCTCCGCCTCGTGGACGAACTTCGGCGAGTGCACGCCGATGATCACCAGGGTGTCCCGGTGCTTCTCCTCCAGCTCCCGCAGCTCGTCCAGGACGTGCAGGCAGTTCACGCAGCAGAAGGTCCAGAAGTCGAGGACGACGATGCGTCCTCGCAGGTCGGCGAGGGTGTACTGCTTACCGCCCGTGTTCAGCCAGCCACCCTTGCCGATCAGCTCGGGGGCGCGGACGCGGGCGCGACGGGGCGCGGAGTCGTTCATCCCTCAAGAGTGCCACGGGGGTCCCCGGGGGCCTGCCGGGCCCCGTCCGCCTCCTGCGGGCGGACCGCCGTTCGGTGTACTCACCGCGTCCCGGGCCGCTCCGTGGGGAACTCCACCCCCATGAGACTCGTGGTGCGCGAACGCTTGGTCGCCGTGGGCGACGACTACTGGATCGAGGACGAGAACGGCAACAAGGTCTACCTGGTCGACGGGAAGGCCATGCGGCTGCGGGAGACCTTCGAGCTGAAGCACGGCCGTACGGAGGAGGTGCTCCTCGTCATCCGCAAGAAGGTGGTCGCCCTCCGCGCGACGATGGCGATCGAGCGCGACGGCGAGCCGCTGGCCACCGTCCGCCGGAAGTCGCTGTCCCTGCTGCGGAACCACTACAAGGTCACCATGGCCGACGGCACGGAGCTGGACGTCAGCGGCAAGATCGCCGACCGCGAGTTCGCCGTGGAGCACCGGGGCGAACTCCTGGCGGTGATCTCCCGCCGCTGGCTGACCCTGCGGGACACCTACGGCATCGACGTGGTCCGCGACGACGCCGATCCCGCGCTGCTGGCCGCGGTGACGATCTGCGTGATCCACCTGGCGGAGAAGGAGCGCGCGGGCGGCGGCGAGTAGGGCCCCGGGCCGGCACCGCCCGGGCCGGCACCGCCCGGCCCGCCCGCCGCGGGCCCACCACCGCGGGCCCACCACCGCGGGCCCACCACCGCGGGCTCACCACCGCGGGAAGGAGGAGAGCGGTCGGGACTGTGGAGGTTCTGCAGGGAATCCCGCTGTTCTCTTGTCACAGGCACGTCATATGCTGCCCCCGGCAGTCGCGCCCCGCGTGCACCACGAGCCGCCCGAGCCACTCGACGGCGGTGTCACGCGTGTGTTGTCGCGCGACCTTCGTGCCCGGCGATCACCGGGTCCCTTGGGGGGTACACCACCTGTGCGCAGGCGCAGCATCTCCACCGCGACGGCTCTCGCCGTCCTCTTCAGCTCGGCGGCACTGACCGTCACCGCGGCCGGGACCGCCTCGGCCGCCGCCTCCGTCGCCGCACCCGGCGGCATGGTGGCCCACGCGGGCCTCCAGCGCGTCTTCGTCGCCGACCGCAGCGGCGGCGCGATCACCGTCGCCGACTGGTCCGGCGCCCTGATCAAGCGGGTCTCCGGCGTTCCGGGCGTCACCGGTCTGGTGCTCTCCGACGACGGCTCCACCCTGTACGCCGCGGCCGAGGGCAGCCACGAGGTCGTGGCCTTCGACGCGGGAACGCTCGCGGTCACCGGCCGCTGGACCATCGACACCACCGAGGGCCCCCGGGGGATCGCCTTCACCGCCGGCAAGGTCTGGTTCAGCTACGGCGACCAGTGGGACGGCAACCTGGGGTCGATCGACCCGGACTGGACCGCGCCGGAACCGCCGGTCGAGCCCACGGAGCCGCCCGTGGAGCCGACCGAGCCGCCCGTGGAACCCACGGAGCCGCCGGTCGAGCCGACCGAGCCGACCGAGCCGCCCGCGGAGCCCACGGAACCTCCCGTCGAGCCGCCGGTCGAGCCGACCGAGCCGCCCGTCGAGCCCACCGAGCCCACCGAGCCCACCGAGCCCACCGAGCCCGCCCCGGCGGAGTTCTCCGCGGCCTCCGAGGAGGACGGCCCGGTCAGGATGGGGCTCTCCCCGCACGGCTCCCTGTGGTACGACCCGGCCGACCTGGACACCGACCCCTCCTCGCCGGGTCTGCTGGCCATGGGCGAGGTCGGTATCAGCACCGGTTCCGTCTCGGTCCTGGACGTCTCCTCCGGCACGCCGGAGGTGGTCGCCCACCACGACGGCAACTACTCGCTGACCTGGGGCATCGGCGACATCGACCTGGTGCCGGGCGGCTCGCAGGTGCTCATCAACGGCAACAAGCGGCTGTCGTACGCGAACGGCACGTTCGCCGACGCCGGCGGCTACCCGGTCACCGGTTACCAGGCCGACGTCAACGGTGACGGCACCGTCGCCAACTTCGTCGACGACACCATCTCCGTCTACGCGCCCAACGGCACCCAGCCGCTGCGCACCCTCTCCGCCGGCGGCACCACCGCCGACGTGACCTGGGCCCCGGACGCGTCGCGGCTCTTCGCCCTCGTGGCGTCGAACGGGACCTACACCCTGAAGGCCTTCACCGGCCCCAAGCTCAACGTCCCGACCCTGACCGTCAGCGCCCCCTCCAAGGGCACCATCGGCACCAAGCTCACCGTCACCGGCAAGATCTCGGCGACGGTCCCGCTGCCGGCCGGGGTGAAGCTGACGGTCGCCCGCATCGACGTGTCCAGCCCCAGCGGCAAGGCGCTGCCGACCGTGACGGCCAAGGCGGACGGCACGTTCAGCTTCACGGACACGCCGCCGGCCGGCGGTGACGTGGTCTACCGGGTGACGTACGCGGGCGACGCCACGCACACCTCGGTGGTCAAGTCCGACACCGTGGTCGTCCCCCGCACCGCGACCTCGCTGACCCTGAACAACAACGGCAAGGTCTACACGTACGGCAAGGACGTCACGTTCACCGCCCACCTGGGCAAGACGTACTCCAACCGCACGGTGGAGATCTGGGCCAACCCCTACGGCTCGGACAAGCCGAACAAGCTGCTGAAGTCGGGCAAGGTCAACTCCAGCGGCAACATCTCCGCGGTCGTGGACATGAAGCGCGACACCACGGTGACCGCCGTGTTCAAGGGCGACGCCAAGTCCGCGCCCAAGACGGTCACGTCGGTCGGCTACGCCAAGGTCGCGATCTCCAACTCCGTCTCCGGCCACTACAAGACCGGTTACGTCGGCTCGCACAACTACTACTGGTTCCGCAAGACCAAGGCCCCGCTCGTCGGCACCACGATGAGCTACTACACGGGCCGCAAGGTGCGCTACGACGTGCAGGTCTACTACAACGGCACGTGGTACTCCGGCGGCTCGGAGTACTTCAAGCTGAGCAGCACCGGCAAGGTCACGGTGAACATGGGCGCCGCCGGCGAGGCCGGCATCAAGGCCCGGGTCCGGACGAACTACATCAACAACTCGTCCGGCGACAACGTCAACTCCACGACGTACGGCTCCTGGAAGTACCTGTACTTCACCAACTGACGCCGGCACGACGACGCCGTGTCCCGGACCTCCGGGGCACGGCGTCGCGCCGAGTACGGGGCCTCAGGCCGGGCGGGGCGGCGTGGGCAGGCCGAGGCGGCGGTCCTTGAGCGCGGGGAACTTCTCCCGGGTGTCCGCGACGACGCGGGCCGGATCGAAGTCGACGGTGAGGACCTCCTCCCCGTCACCCGCCTCGGCGAGCACCTCGCCCCACGGATCCACCACGATCGAGTGACCCGCCTGCGGAACTCCCGCGTGCGTCCCCGCCGTTCCACAGGCGAGGACGAAGCACTGGTTCTCCACCGCCCGCGCCCGGGCGAGCAGCGTCCAGTGCGCGCGGCGCCGCTCCGGCCACCCGGCCGGGACGACGAGCGTCTGCGCCCCGGCGTCGACCAGCCCGCGGAAGAGCTCGGGGAAACGGAGGTCGTAACAGGTGCCCAGCCCCAGCGTGATCTCCGGCAGCGCGACGGTGACCAGGTCGCCGCCCGCGCCCATCAGCACGGCCTCGCCCTGGTCGAAGCCGAAGCGGTGGATCTTCCGGTAGGAGGCGGCCAGTTCACCGGAGGGCGTGAAGACCAGGGCGGTGTTGAACAGCGTGCCGTCGTCCGAGCGTTCCGGGATCGACCCGGCGTGCAGCCAGACGCCGGCGTCGCGCGCCGCGGCGGACATGGCGTCGTGGGTGGGGCCCGTCAGCGGCTCGGCGCAGGCGTCGAAGTCCTCGAAGGCGAAGGCCCCGGTGGTCCACAGCTCCGGCAGGACGACCAGATCCGCTCCGGCCTGCCCGCGCACCAGCGCCGACGCCCGCAGACGGCGCTCCCCGACCGATTCGCCGTCGTCCACACGCATCTGGAGAAGAGAGGCGCGCACCGTACCACCGCCCTGACCGTCGAGTCCTCCACCCCGCTCTACGATCGTCACACGAAAGCTCTGCCGGGGTACCTCCCCGCAGCGTAACTTAGCTCTTCAAGACGCTGGCACTGCCCGAGAACCAACCGCCCGAGGGGTCCCGTTCCGTGAGTCTGCATCCTGCCCTTCAGCCCTACGCCGACGCCTGGACTCACTCGATCGAGGCGATATCCGAGCTGGTGCAGCCCCTCGTCGAGGGCGAGTGGAACCGGCGGACGCCGTGCCCGGGATGGTCCGTCCGGGACGTCGTGTCGCACGTGATCGGGCTGGACTGCGAAATGCTCGGGGACCCCCGCCCCATCCACTCCCTGCCGCGCGACCTGTACCACGTGACCACGGAGCACCAGCGCTACATGGAGATGCAGGTCGACGTGCGGCGGCACCACACGGCGCCGGAGATGACCTCCGAGCTGGAGTACACCGTGATCCGCCGCAACCGGCAGCTGCGGAACGAGACCCGGCAGCCGGACACCGTGGTGCGCGGTCACCTCGGGCGGGAGATCACCCTGGAGGAGTCGATGCGCCACCACGCCTTCGACGTCTGGGTGCACGAGCAGGACCTGCGCGCGGCGCTCGGCGTGCCGGGGAACTGGGACTCGCCGGGCGCGCTGGTCGCCCGCGACTACCTGCTCGACGCGCTGCCGGAGGTCGTCGCCGAGCGGGCGGGCGCGCCGCGCAG
>NZ_JACADT010001030.1:0-1966 GCF_013421635.1 Streptomyces sp. UH6
GCCGTCGGCCAGCCGGATCTCGCGGTCCGCGTACGCGGCCACCCGGGCGTCGTGCGTGATCAGCAGAACGGAGGCGCCCGAGGAACGGACGGCGGAGACGAATTCCGACATCACCCGCTCGCCCGCGAGGGAGTCGAGCGCCCCGGTCGGCTCGTCGGCGAAGACCACGCGCGGGCCGGTGACCAGCGCACGGGCCAGCGCGCCGCGCTGGGCCTGGCCGCCGCTGACCTCACCCGGGCGGGCGTCGCCGCGGTCACCCACGCCGAACCGGTCCAGCCACTCGCCGGCCCGGGCGCGCGCCTCACGCCGGGAGGTCCCGGCCAGCATCAGCGGCAGGGCCACGTTGTCGGTGAGCGTGAGTTCGGGGATCAGCTGCCCGAACTGGAACACCACGCCGAAGTCGGTGCGGCGCAGCGCGCTGAGCCGGTCCTCGGGGCAGGTGTCGATCCGCAGGCCCTCGTAGTGGACGCTGCCGCCGTCGGGCCGGACGATGCCCGCCATGCAGTGCAGCAGGGTGGACTTGCCGCTGCCGCTGGGCCCGGTGACGGCGAGGATCTCGCCGGCCCGGAGTTCGGCCGAGGCGCCGCGCAGCGCGTCGGTGCGGCCGTGGGTCTTGACGAGGTCTCGGGCCGCGAGCAGCGGACCTGTGGTGGTGCTCATCGTGAGGTGACCTCCGCGGTCAGGGTGGCGAGCCGGTCCGCTGTGGTGTTCATCCAGCGGAGGTCGGCGTCCAGGTGGCTGAGGGCGTGGTCGGCCGAGAGAACGGTCGCGAGGTCGGCCCCGGGAGTGGTCTTGACCTTGGTGAGCTCCCGCATCCGCGTCATGTGGGCGGCGCGCTGGTCGTGCAGGTAGGCGGCCGGGTCCCCGCCGGCCAGGATGGCGACGACGACCTTGGTGAAGATCTCGTTGCTCACGAAGGGCGCGGGCGGGGCCGCCTCCGAGGCCCAGCGGGCGAGTTCGCGTTCGCCGTCGTCCGTCGAGCGGTACACGGTCCGCTCCGGGCCGCCGTCGGAGTCGGTTCCCTCGATCTTGGCGAGTCCGTCGCGGACCAGCCGCTGGAGCGTCGTGTACACCTGCCCGTACGCCAGGGGACGGGCCTGCGGGAACCTCTCGTCGTGCCTCCTCTTCAGGTCGTAGCCATGGCTCGGCCCCGAGGAGAGGAGGCCCAGCAGGATGTGACGGGTGCTCATACGGAGCAGTATGCACCACGTACATGTACTGAGTGAATAGTCGTCCGTCGACGCCTGGCCGACGCCTGGCCGACGCCTGGCCGACGCCTGGTGTTGAGCCGGGCCGGGCGACGTGGAAGCGTGATGGCCGCCGACCGGACCGGAGAAGGGTGAATCCCGTGCGCATCGACCTCAACGCCGACCTCGCCGAGGGCTTCGGGCGATGGGAACTCGGGGACGACGACGCACTGCTGACCGTCGTGACCAGCGCGAACGTGGCGTGCGGTTTCCACGCGGGCGACCCCACGGTGATCCGCCGGGCCTGCGAGCGGGCCGCCGCCGAGGGCGTCGCCGTGGGCGCGCAGGTGGGGTACCGGGACCTGGCCGGTTTCGGTCGGCGGTTCGTCGACATGGAGCCGCGGGAGCTGGCGGACGACGTGCTCTACCAGATCGGCGCGCTGGACGCCCTCGCGCGCGCCTCGGGCACCGGCGTGCGGTACGTGAAGCCGCACGGCGCGCTGTACAACGCGATCGTCCACCACGAGGCGCAGGCCGCGGCCGTGGTGGCGGCGGTGCGGGACTGGGACCCGGGGTGCGCGGTGCTGGGGCTGCCCGGATCGCGGTGGTTGGCCCTGGCCGAGGCGGCGGGGCTCCGGGTGTTCCGGGAGGCGTTCGCGGACCGGGCGTACACCCCGGAGGGGACGCTGGTCCCGCGACGCGAGCCGGGGGCGGTGCTGCACGATCCGGAGGAGATCGCCGAACGGTGCGTGCGGATGGCGCTGGGCGAGCCGGTGGCC
>NZ_JACADT010001031.1:0-1954 GCF_013421635.1 Streptomyces sp. UH6
CCGTGACGCCCTCCGGCACCGCCCAGCGGCCGCCCTTCGCGCCGCCCTCGCGGTCGCCCCAGGGCTCCTCGACGGGTTCGGCGAGGAACCCCCAGACGAACCAGCGCCGCTCCATGTGGACCAGATGCGAGAGCAGTTCCAGCGGCGACCAGCCGGAGGGCACCAGCGAGGTCCGCAGCCGCGCCTCGGTCAGACCCGCGGTCGTCCGCGCCACGGTGGCGCGGTAGTGGTCGAGGTACGCGACGAACTGCGCGGACGGGTCGGGCGTGTCGAGCCGGGGCTCGGTGTCGGAGTCGGGCACGCCGACACGCTACGGCAACGGCGCCACGCCGCCCCGGGCGGGCGTCCTCCGGCCGCGCTTGACCTCAACCTCGCTCGAGGTCGCACGCTCGTCGCATGAACACCGACACCGCACAGGGGCACTCGCGCGGCCACGCCGAGCTGCCCCGGCTGATGGGCCTGATGACCGGCGACGAGAAGCACGGCCCCGCCGCCACCTCCACCCTCGACGTCCTGTGGGTCCTGTACGACCGGGTCCTGCGGATCTCGCCCGAACGGGCGGACGACCCGGAGCGGGACCGGTTCCTGCTGTCCAAGGGCCACGGCCCGATGGCCTACTACGCGGTCCTCGCCGCCAAGGGCTTCCTCCCCACCGACCTGCTGCCCGGCTTCGGCTCGTGGGACTCGCCGCTCGGCCACCACCCCGACCGCACCCTGCTGCCGGGCGTCGAGATCGGCAGCGGATCGCTCGGACACGGCCTGCCGATCGCCGTCGGCGAGGCTCTCGGTCTGCGCGCCCAGGGCCGCACGGAACCCGCCGTCTGGGTACTGGCCGGCGACGCCGAACTCGACGAGGGCAGCAACCACGAGGCCCTCGACTTCGCGGGCCACGCGGCACTGGACCGGCTGCACCTCGTCGTGGTGGACAACGCCTCGGCGACCCACGCCCGCCCCGGCGGCCTCGCGGCACGCCTCGACGCGGCGGGCTGGTCCGTCCTCACGGTGGACGGCCACGACCACGAGGCGCTGCACGCCGCCTTCACCCACCCCCACCCCGGACGCCCGCACGCCGTCGTGGCGCGGACCCGGGCCAAGAACGCCTGAGCGACGAGACACGGACGGACAGGAACGGGAGAACCCTGATGGACACCATGCGCGACCGCTTCGCCCCGGTGATGACCAGGCTGCTCGACGAGGACCCGCGGGTCGCCGTCGTCCTCGCCGAGATCGGCCGGGACGGCTTCGCCGAGGCGGCCCGCCGCCACCCCGACCGGGTGGTCAACGTGGGCATCCGCGAGCAGCTGCTGATCGGCGCGGGGGCGGGTCTGGCCCTCACCGGCATGCGGCCCGTCCTGCACACCTTCGGCAGCTTCCTGGTGGAGCGCCCGTTCGAGCAGGTCAAGCTGGACCTGGGCCACCAGGACGCCGGCGCCGTCCTGGTGAGCGGCCTGGGTTCGTACGACTGGCCCGCCGGCGGGTTCACCCACATGGCGCCCGGTGACGTGGCGCTCCTCGACACCCTGGACGGCTGGACCGTGCACGTCCCCGGGCACCCCGACGAGGCCGAGACGCTGCTGCGGCACGCCGTCGGGGCGGGCGACGACAAGGTGTACGTCCGGCTCTCCGTCCAGACCAACGCCGAGGCCCGCCCGGTGCGGGGCCCGGGCTTCCGCACCGTCCGCCGCGGCGGCGCCGGCGTGGTCGTCGCCGTGGGGCCGATGCTCACCCCGGTGCTCGACGCCACCGCGGGACTGGACGTCACCGTCCTGTACGCCACCACCATCCGCCCCTTCGACGGCGAAGGACTGCGCCGGGCGGCCGGCGCGGCGGGCACCGACGTGGTCCTGGTCGAGCCCTACCTGGCCGGAACCTCCACGGCGGCCGCCAACGACGCCCTCGCCGGCGTCCCCCACCGGGTCCTCGGCCTCGGCGTCGCCCGCCGCGAACTGCGGCG
>NZ_JACADT010001032.1:0-1954 GCF_013421635.1 Streptomyces sp. UH6
TCGGCGTGAGCGGTGTGAGCGGTGTGAGCGGCCCGCCGGCATCGTCTGCACGCGCCCCGCGGTCGCGGCGGTCGCCGCCCCGATCCGCCGCGCCTGTGCTCAGCCGCGGTGCTTCCCGCGCAGGAAGCGCCGCAGGCGCGGCAGGGGCCAGGTGTTGATCACCTCGTCGGCGGTGAGCCAGCCGCGCCGGGCCGTTCCGACGCCGAAGCGCAGATGGGACAGGTCGGGAACGGAGTGGGAGTCGCTGTCGATCGCGAACCTGACCCCGTGCCGCCTGGCCCGCAGGATGTCCTCGTCGCGCAGGTCGAGGCGGTTGGGGTGGGCGTTGATCTCCATGGCGGTGCCGGTGCGCGCGCACGCGGCGGCCACCGCGTCGAGGTCGAACTCGATCCCGGGCCGCTTGCCGAGGATGCGGGTCGTGGGGTGGCCGATGATGTCGACGTACGGGTTCTCGCAGGCGCGGATCAGCCGGCGGGTGAGTTCCTCGCGGCTCTGGTGGAAGTGCGAGTGGATCGAGGCGACGCACAGGTCGAACCCGGCCAGGAACTCACCGGGCCAGTCCACCTCGCCGTCGGGGCCGATGTTCAGCTCGACCCCGTGCAGCAGCCGCATGCCGCCGCCCTTGCCGGTCCTGCCCCGCCTGCCGAACGCGCCGTCGAGGGCGCGGACCTCCTCGCGCTGGGCCAGGATCCGCTCCTCGGTCATCTGCTGCATGGACAGGTCGGGCGCGTGGTCGGTGATCGCGTAGTAGGCGTGGCCGAGCTTCGCGGCCTCGGCGGCCATCCGTTCCAGCGGGGCGAGGCCGTCGGTGAGGTCGGTGTGGGTGTGCAGGTCGCCGCGGAGGTCGGACTCCTCGATCAGGTCGGGCAGTTCACCGCGGCGGGCGGCCTCGATCTCGCCGCGGTCCTCCCGCAGCGGCGGCGGGATCCAGGGCAGGCCGAGCCGGGCGTAGACCTCCTCCTCGGTCGCGGAGACGATCTTGTCGCCGCTCTCGGCGTCGAACAGCCCGTACTCGGAGAGCTTCAGCTTCCGGTGCACGGCCATCTCCCGGATCCGGATGTTGTGCGCCTTGGAGCCGGTGAAGTAGAGCAGGGCCGCGCCCCAGGAGCCGGGCGGGACCACGCGGAGGTCGACGGCGAGGCCCCGGGCGGTGCGTACCGAGGTCTTCGCGGGGCCGCGGGCGGTCACCTCCGAGACGTCGGGCAGCGCGGTGAAGGCCCGCATGAACGGCTCGGAGTCCTCGGCGGCGACCAGGACGTCGACGTCACCGATGGTCTCCCTGCCCCGGCGCAGCGAACCCGCGTACGCGCACCGCAGGCAGCCCTCGATCTCCGACAGGCGGGCGACCACGTCCTCGGCGAGGTCCAGTGCGGTGCTGATCAGCACCCGGTCCCCGGAGGACCGCAGCAGTTCCACGCCGTGCCGGATGTTCTCCTCGGTCCTCGGCCCGAAGCCCTTGAGGTCGCGGACCCGCTCCTCGCGGACGGCGTCGAGGAGTCCGTCGACGGAGGAGACGCCGAGTTCCTGGTGGAGGGTGTAGGCCTTCCTGGGGCCGAGTCCGGGGACGGCCGTCAGCCGGCGCACCCCGTCCGGGATCCTCGCCCGCAGCTTCTCGACCGCGGCGACGGAGCCGGTGCCGAAGTACTCGGTGACCTTCTCGGCGATCGATCTCCCGACCCCCGGGATCTCCTGGAGCCCCTTGGCGTCGAGCGTGCCGACGTCGGCGTGGTGCCCGCCGATCGCCCGGGCGGCCTTCTCGTAGACACGCGCCTTGAAGGCGTCGCCCCCGGTGATCGCGATCAGGTCCGCGTACTCCTGCAGCAGTGCGGCGACCTCGTCGTTGGACCTCGGCATGGGGGACGAGTGGGCAGATCCCCGCCGTTCATGCCTACCGTCCGACCACCGCCCTCCCCGGCACGCGGGCCGACGCGACGGCCGGGGCGCGTGCCCGCCG
>NZ_JACADT010001033.1:0-1953 GCF_013421635.1 Streptomyces sp. UH6
CGGTGACCGGCCGGCCGGTGCCGGGCGTGCAGATCGACCACGTGCTGGTCTCTGAGGACTTCACCGCGCGCGACGCGCGGTTCCTCACGATGGAGGGCTCGGACCACCGCGCGCTGCTGGTGACCCTCGCCCTCCACCGGTGAGACGGCTGCCCCCGCGGGAGCCGTCAGACCCCGATGTCGCCGCCGTCCTGACGCCACACGGCGACCACGGCCGGCCGGACGTACGTGCCCGGACCGTCGGGCCACTGCGAGGCCGGGTGGGCCACGTCGGCCCCGTCGACCTCGCCCGGGTGCTGGACGGCGACCAGCACCCTGCGGTCCTGCACCAGCGGACCGCAGGTCTCCGCGCCCTTCGGCACGGTCAGGAACTGCTTGAGCTCGCCCCGGCGGTCACCCGTGACGGCGACGCCGAAGAGGCCGTCGTGGTTGCCCAGCGCGTTGCCGTCGGTGGAGATCCACAGGTTGCCGTGCGGGTCGAAGGCCACGTTGTCCGGGCAGGAGATGGGGCTGACCTTCTCCTTGGGGAAGCCGGCGAAGTAGGTGGCCGGGTCGCTCGGGTCGCCCGCCACCAGGAACAGCTTCCAGGCGAACTCGAGGGCGTCGGGGCGGTCACGCTTCTCGGTGAGCTCCAGGACCTGGCCGTGCTTGTTGAGGTTGCGCGGGTTGGCCTCGTCCGCACCGGGCTTGTTGGTCTTGCCGCGGTCGGTGTTGTTGGTGAGCGCCACGTACACCTTGCCGGTGCGGGGGTTGGGCTCGACGTCCTCGGGGCGGTCCATCTTGGTCGCCTGGCGCTTGTCACCGGCCAGCCGCGTGAAGACGAAGACCTCCTCGGCCGTCATGCCCGGCACGTGCGAGACCGCGCCGTCGGCGGTGGCGGTGGCCAGCGGGATCCATTCGCCACCGCCGTCGAACTCGCCGTCCGAGGGGAGCTTCCCGGTGCCGTCGAACTCGGAGACCGGGGAGTCACCCGTGAACCGGGCGACGTAGAGGGTGCCCTCGTCGAGCAGAGTGAGGTTGTGCTCCCGGGCCGCGCGGGAGTTGCCCCTCGCCATCCGCTTGGAGCCGACGAACTTGTAGACGTAGTCGAAGCGCTCGTCGTCGCCGGAGTAGATGACCGGGCGGCCGTCGGCGGTGAGGCTGACGGTCGCGGCCTCGTGCTTGAAGCGGCCCAGCGCGGTGCGCTTGCGGGGCGTCGAGTGCGGGTCGGACGGGTCGAACTCGACCACCCAGCCGAAGCGGTGGACCTCGTTCGGCTCCTGGGCGACGTCGAAACGCTTGTCGAAGCGCTCCCACTTGCGCTCGGTGGCGCCGGTGCCGATGCCGTAGCGGGTGTCGGTGGTGCGACCGGCGTTGGCGAAGTACTGGTTGAAGTTCTCCTCGCCGTGCAGCGTGGTGCCCCACGGAGTGGTGCCGCCCGCGCAGTTGTTGAGGGTGCCGAGAACCTTGGTGCCGGTCGGGTCGGCGGAGGTCTTCAGCAGGTCCGAGCCGGCCGCGGGGCCGGTGAGGCGGAACTCGGTGGTCGCGGTGACGCGGCGGTTGAGGCGGTGACGGCGGACCGGGCGCAGCGCGCCGGTGCGGCGGTCCTCCTCGACGACGACGGCGGACAGGCCGTGCGCCGCCCAGGCGATCTCGACCTGCTCGCGGGTCGGGGCGGCCGCGTCGTAGTCGCGGAACATCAGGATCTCGTCGGTGTACTCGTGGTTGGCGACGAGGATCTGGCGGTGCGGCTCGCCCTTCAGCGGGAGCAGCGCCAGGAAGTCGTTGTTGTAGCCGAACTGACCGGCCTGGGCGGCGGCGGTCTGGTTCTCCGGGTCGAACTCCGGGGCGCCGCGCAGGATCGGTTCGCCCCAGCGGATCACCACGTTCTGCCCGTAGCCGGCCGGGACGGTGACCTGGTCGGCGGTGTTGGGCGCGACCGGTGTGAAGCGGAGGCCGCGGGCGCCCTCCGGCT
>NZ_JACADT010001034.1:0-1947 GCF_013421635.1 Streptomyces sp. UH6
GACGGCCCACAGGGCGGGCCCGGCCGGGGCGCCGGCGGTCAGGACGACGTAGAGCACGGCCGCACCGCCGCCGAGCGTCACCGCTACGGGTGGCAGCACCGCGATGCGCGACAACTGTGGCCCGAGCGGGGGCAGTTGTCCTTGCTGCGGCGATCTGCGGTCGGCCGGTGCGCGGAGGTGAGACATCGACGTCCTCGTGCTGGGGGTGCGTCAGGGACCGGGGGCGCTCGCGCGGGCGGCAGGAGACGCGCCCCCGCACGGCGGACACTCACAGTAGTCACGTAATCGCGCATTCTGCCGGGCGGTTGGGCAACTATGCGCCTCGACAACCCTCTACCGCAGGACAGTTCGCACACATGACCTATCAAGTGACCCCTCTCGCACCGGACGTCGCACAGGCCTCGGTCGTCACGGAGCGTGTTCACATCTCGGTGTCCGGTGCACCGGCGACACGTCCGCACCCGGTGCCGGACAACGGCGGGGAGGCGGACGCCGTCGGCGTCCGCCTCCCCGCCCCGCGTGACGTGCGGGCTCCGGGCCCGCTCAGCCCGCCGCGGGACCCGCGTCCACGGTCCCCGACAGCTGCTTGAGGAACTCGTGGCACCGGGCCGCTCGTTCGGAGTCCTGTGCCATCACCGTGCGGAAGAAGTCGGCGATCTCCGTCTTGCCGGCGTTCTCCGCGTCGCGTACGTACTGGCCGTAGTCGTGCCCGGCCTTGAGGGAGTGGTACTGGACGGAGATCAGGTCGAACACGACGTCGCTGAAGCCCGTCTCACCCGTGGCCATGATCGTCCTCCCGGGGGTGTGCGAAGTGCGGACGCGTCGCGGGTTTCACACGGCGAGGCGGTCCAAACGGTCAGGCCCGTCCCCGTCCGGCCTCAGCTCACCACCGGATCGGATCCGTCCGCCGGGACCACGGCCCGCTGCCCGTGGCGGCAGTGCACGATCCGGTCCCCGAGCCCGAGCCGTTCCGCCTCGGCCAGGAAGTCCGACAGGGGCGAACGCATGACCGTGTAGTCGCCGTAGTGCACCGGCAGGACGTGCCGGGGGTCCTCCAGCCGCGCCAGTTCGGCCCCCTGCGCGCCGTCCATGGTGACCAGCAGGCCACCGGGCAGCAGGGTGCCGCCCAGGTGCAGCACGGCGAGGTCCGCTCCGGGGAACCGGCGGGGGATCTCGGCGAGGTCCGGGAACATCAGCGTGTCCCCGGAGATGTACAGCCGCAGCCGGGGCGGCCCGGCCACCGGCCCGAACTCCAGCAGACTGCCCATCACCGGCGGCAGCAGGCGGCGCAACAGTGGATGCCCGGCGTGGCGGCCCGGGGCGGCCGTCACGCGCACCTGGTCGTCGCCGCGCCGCACGGTGTACTCCTCCCAGGTGCGCAGCCCGACGGCCCGGCGGAACCCGTGCAGCCCCTGAAGGCGGCGGCAGGCGTGCGGCGTGGTGACCACCGGGAGGTCGCGCGGCAGGTGACGGCGGGCGCGGCGGTCCCAGTGGTCCCCGTGCAGGTGGGAGAGGAGCACCGCGTCCAGCCCGGGGAGATCGGTGACGTCCAGGGCCGGCTCGGTGAGGCGGCGGCTGAACAGTCCGTACCCCAGATGGGCGTGTTCGCCCCGGTGGAGGAAGTTGGGGTCGGTGAGGAGGGTGAGGCCGCGGTAGCGGAGCAGCAGGGTCGCGTTGCCGACGAAGTGCAGGCCGAGCTGGTCGGCGGAGGACCGGCCGTCGTCGGGCGGGCGGCCGGCGCCAGAGGGACGGCTGCCGCCGGGCGGACGGCCGGGGCCGAGGGACGGGCTCATGGGGGACCACCGTGTTCCTGGGCGACGGGGAACGGGCGACGGGAACGGGGCGGCGGACTCGCGCCGCACGTTCCGCTCATCCGCCCGGAGTACCCCTCAGGCCGGCGGAAGACGCAGGGTCCGCCCCACCGCCGCGCGGCCCGCCTCCAGGGCG
>NZ_JACADT010001035.1:0-1947 GCF_013421635.1 Streptomyces sp. UH6
GGCGGTCGGGGCGATGCTCGGTTCCGGGGATCCGGTTCGCCACGATGAAAGGACAACCATGCCGATCTGCACGACGCGAGACGGTGTCGAGATCTTCTACAAGGACTGGGGCCGGGGCCGCCCGGTGGTGTTCATCCACGGCTGGCCGCTCAACGGGGACGCGTGGCAGGACCAGCTCAAGGCCGTCGCCGACGCCGGCTACCGCGGCATCGCACACGACCGGCGCGGGCACGGCCGCTCGACGCCGGTGTACGACGGCTACGACTTCGACACCTTCGCCGACGACCTGAACGACCTGATCACCCACCTCGACCTGCGGGACGTCACTCTCGTGGCGCACTCGATGGGTGGTGGGGAGCTCGCCCGCTACATCGGCCGCCACGGCACCGAGCGCATCCGTTCCGCCGTCCTGCTGTCCGCGATCCCGCCGCTCATGCTCCAGGGCCCGGACAACCCCGAGGGGGTCCCGCAGTCCGTCTTCGACGACATCAAGGCGGGCATCATCGCGGAGCGGTCGCAGTTCTGGAAGGACACCGCGGTCGGTTTCTTCTCCGCCAACCGCGACGGGAACAAGGTCACCCAGGGCAACAAGGACGCGTTCTGGTACATGGCCATGGCGCAGACGATCGAGGGCGGCGTCGACTGTGTCGACGCCTTCGGCACCACGGACTTCCACGAGGACCTCAAGAAGTTCGACGTCCCGACCCTCGTCGTGCACGGCGACGACGACCAGGTCGTGCCGATCGACGCCACCGGCCGGAAGTCCGCCCAGCTCATCGCGGACGCCGAGCTGAAGGTCTACGAGAGCGGCTCGCACGGCATCGCTCTGGTGCCGGGTGACAAGGAGCGCTTCAACAAGGATCTGCTGGAGTTCCTCAAGAAGTGACCCGCGGGCGTGGTGCGCGCCCGGCCGCCGTCATCGGCGCGCCGACGCCGGCGGCCGGGTCGCGGAGGCGGAGGAACGCGGTGCTGGGCAGCGCACCGTCCGGCGAACGGGCGCCCTCGGCGCCGCGCGGATCGTCCGAGCGCAGGCCGGTCAGGGGCACGGACGGTCCGTCCTCGTCCCAGGTGTTGCCCCAGGAGCGCACGGACGGGCCGAGCTCCGCCTCCCGCCGGTTGCTCCACGCGGCGTTGCGGACGAGGGAGGCGGCGGCGTCGGCGACGCGGAAGCCGGCGATGCCGTTGCGGTAGGCGCTGTTGCGCTCCAGGACCGGTGAGCCGGTGTTGCCGTCGTCGGTGAACCCGTGGCCCCCGTTGTCCCAGGCGGCGTTGTTCCTCACGACGTGCGCCACCGGGGCCCTGGTCCGGCCGCCGCCGAGGGTGAAGCCGTCACCGTTGCGGTAGGCCCAGTTGCCGTCGAGCACGACGGGATCGGTGAAGCCTCCCAGGTCGACGCCGTCGCCGCCGTTGTCCCAGGCACGGCAGTCGCGGACGGTGTTGCCCTCGCCGGCGCCGAAGACGACCGCCAGGCCCGTGCCGCCGCCGTCGCCCTGGCGGTTGTGGTGGAAGTCGCTGTCCACCACGGTGTTGCCGACGGTGCCCGCGTCCCGCAGCACCAGCCCTGACTCCGCGTTGTGGTGCATGGTCAGGCCGTCGAAGACGTCGTGCGCGCATCCGCTGCACACCCACGCGTGGCTGCTGGACCCGCGCACCTCCAGCCCGCGCACCGTCCAGTGGTCGGCGCGCTGGGTGACGGCCCACCGGCCTTCGGGAACGGCGGACACGTCGAGCACCGGGCGCTCGCCGCGGTAGGCGGTGAGCAGCACGGGGCGTGCGGCGGTGCCGTCGGTGTCGATGGTGACCGGTTCGCTCGGCCGGTAGGTGCCGCCGCGCAGGGCGATGGTCTGGCCGGGGCGCACCAGTCCGACGGCCTTGCCCAGCGTGGCGTACGGCCGGGTGAGGCTTCCGTCGCCCCTCTCGTCGGAACCGTCGGGCGCGACGACGATG
>NZ_JACADT010001036.1:0-1946 GCF_013421635.1 Streptomyces sp. UH6
ACAGCGGCCGCTCGGTCTCGACGGCCACCCCCACCCGGGGCGGCGCCACGGTGGTGCCGACCCCCCGGCGGCGCTGGAGCCGCCCTTCCAGTTCGAGCTGTTCCAGAGCCTGTCGGAGCGTCGCCCTGGCGACGCCGAAGCGGGCGGCGAGCTCCCGCTCGTTGGGCAGCACCTCGCCCACCGAGAACTCGGAGTCCAGTGCCTGGCTCAGCACCGTCCTCAGGTGCCAGTACTTCGGCTCCGACACCGATTCCAGCTGCGTGGTCCCCACCCTGTCCTCCACGGTGCGCGTGGCAGGCGACGCTTTTGACGCCCTTGTTTATTAAAGGTTGTTGAACTTTCCTGCGACCATAGGACGCCCCCTCATCCTGGTCAAGACCAATCCTGGGACTTGGGGAGAAAACGGGCAGCGAACGCCGCACACCGTTCACACGATGTTCGTGAAGGAAGCGGCCGGACTCCGGCGGTCAGCCCCGCGGCCCGGCCAGCGCCCGCAGCTTGTCGGGGTTGCGCACCAGGAAGACCGTGCGGACCAGGCCGTCGGCGACCTCGGCCTGGAACAGGGTCTGCGGCACGCCGTCCTCCAGGACGAGGTAGGCGGGGCCGCCGTTGACCTCGACCGGCCGGTACGTCCAGCCGGTGGTGGCCCGGTTCCTGACGCCGTGGAAGAAGCGCGCCACCTTCGCGGCGGAGAACAGCTCGCGCAGGGGGGCCTTGGCCCTGCCGCCCGTGTCGGCCACCAGGCGGACGTCGGGCGCGAGGACCTCGAGCAGCCGCTCCAGGTCCCCTCCGGCCGCGGCGGCGAGGAACCGTTCGGTGAGGTCCCGGCGCTCCCCTGGTCCGGCCTTGTAGCGGGGACGGCCCTCCTCCACGTGACGGCGGGCCCGGACGGCCATCCGGCGCACGGCCGGCTCCTCGCGGCCGAGCATGGCGGCGATCTCCGCGTAGGGATGTCCGAACGCCTCACGCAGCACGAAGACCGCGCGCTCCAGGGGCGAGAGCGTCTCCAGGACGACCAGCACGGCGAAGGAGACCGAGTCGACGAGCTCGGCCCTCCCGGCGGTGTCCGCCGGCTCGGCCGCGAACGCGCCGAAGTCGGTGACGTAGGGCTCCGGGAGCCACGGGCCGACGTAGGACTCGTTGCGCGCCTTGATCTGCCGGAGCCGGTCGACGGCGAGCCGGGTGACCACCCGGACCAGATAGGCGCGCGGCTCGCGCACCACGGAGCGGTCGGCACCCTCCCAGCGCAGCCAGGCGTCCTGCACCACGTCCTCCGCGTCGGAGACCCGGCCCAGCATCCGGTAGGCGACGCCGGTGAGCAGGCCCCGGTGCTCCTCGAACTCGCGGGCTGCGGCCTCGGCGGCGGAGTCGGTGGTCACCGTGCCATTGTTCCATCCCAAGTCTCCCGCGCGGCACGGCGGTTGGCGAAGTCGGCCACCTGTCGCGGCGCCCCCCTACCCGCGGGAAACCATTACTGACAAACTGTCAACCGCGCCCCGGCACGCCGGGCATCCCCCGACGAGGAGCAGCCAGATGACCGACACCGTCTCCTTCGAGGTCCCCTCCCCCGGCGGGCCGAGGACCGTGACCGTCTCCTACGAACGGCAGGGCGCCGGTGAACCGCTCCTGCTGCTCCACGGCATCGGTCACCACCTCCAGGCCTGGGACCCGGTGAGCCGGATCCTGGCGGCGGACCGGGAGGTGATCGCCGTGGACCTTCCCGGTTTCGGAGCCTCTCCCGGGCTCCCGGAAGGGCTGGAGTACGACCTTCCGACGGTCACGGCGGTGCTGGGCGGCCTCTGCGAGGCGCTGGGCGTGGAGCGGCCGCACGTGGCGGGCAATTCACTGGGCGGGCTGCTCGCCCTGGAGCTGGGCCGGCGCGGGCTGGCCCGCACGGTCACCGCCCTTTCGCCGGGCGGCTTCTGGTCGCCGGGCGAGTGGCGTTA
>NZ_JACADT010001037.1:0-1943 GCF_013421635.1 Streptomyces sp. UH6
GGTAGCCCGCGGTGCCGAGGATCTGCCCGGTGCCGGTGAGGCTCGCGGCGTCCAGCGCCCGGGCCAGCCCGAAGTCGATCAGCCGGGGGCCGTCCTCGGCGAGCAGGATGTTCGACGGCTTCAGGTCGCGGTGCACCAGCCCGGCGGCGTGCACCGCGGTCAGCGCCTCCACGAGTCCGGCCGCCAGCGCGCGCACCGTCTCCGGCGGCATCGGCCCGTGGGTGGCCACCACCTCGCTCAGCGAGGGCGCGGGCAGGTAGGCGGTGGCCAGCCAGGGCAGAGGGGCGTCCGGGTCGGCGGCCAGGACGGGGGCGGTGAAGGCACCGCCGACCTTCATCGCCGCCTCCGCCTCGACCCGGAACCGCCGCCGGAAGTCCAGGTCCTGGGCGTAGCTCTCGCGCACGACCTTGACGGCCACCGGACGCCCGGCCCGGGTCGCCGCCAGGTACACCCGGCCCATGCCCCCGGCGCCGAGCAGCCGGACGACCGTGAACGGGCCGATGCGTGAGGGGAGCCGGGGGCCGTCCGCCGAGGGTGTGGTCACTTCTCCTCCGCCCGGAAGGCCCGTACGCGGTTGCCGGAGAAGAGGAACACCGTGCGGTCGCGCACGGCCAGGCTCGCCAGTCCCGGCTCCGTCCGGGTCCCGCCGCCGATGCCGGAGGGGGAGGGCGACGGGTCGGCGACGGGCGCCGGGTCCTCCCGCAACGCCCACTGCTGCCTGCCGTCGGACGTGCGGAGCACCAGGACGCCGGCCTTCCCGTCGGTCCTGAAGTCGCCCTGGGCGTCCATGTGCATGGGGGAGAACAGGACCGCGGTGATGTCCTCGGAGGCGGCCAGCACCGGGTCGTCGTCGAGCATCGGGGACAGTCCCAGCGGACTGGTGATCCGCCAGCGCACCTCGCCCGTCGCGAGGTCGACGGCGTGCACCTGGGTGGGGTCGTTGGTGAGGACCAGGTCGCCGACCACGCCCGGCGCGGTGGCCGCGGTCACCGGCACCGACCAGCGCCGTTCGCCGGTCTCCGCGTCGTGGGCCGTCAGCCCGCCCTTGAGGTTGACCGCCAGGAGCACGTCGCCGGCCGCGACCACCGAGGAACCCAGCCGGCCGCTGCCGCCCTGCATGTACGGCGGCAGGTTGCTGTCCGGGTCGGCGGGGACCTTCACCGACCACCGCGCCTTCCCGTCCGCCGCGTCGACGGCGTGCAGCGTGAGGCCCTCGTCGGTGTTCTCGCAGTAGTAGAAGCCCAGGCGGTCGGCGGCGTGGCGCGGTCCGTAGCCGGTGCCGGCCGCGGCCGGCTTGCGCCAGTGGACCTTCCCGGTCCTGACGGAGAGGGCCACGATCTCCTCGCGGTAGTCGAAGGACGGGGTCTCGCCCGGCGACGGCAGGGCGAAGTCGGCGAGGCCGCTGGAGAAGCAGTAGACGGTGTCGCCGTGCGTGGCCAGGAGGCGGTGGGGGCTGACGGACTGCTGGAGGACGGCCCGGGACCGTTCCCGGCCGGTGGCCGGGTCGAAGACGGCGAGGTGGTCCTTGCGGCCCGTGCGCAGCCCGGTGCTCGCGCCGGTCGCGTAGATCAGCACCCCGCCCTCGACCGGGCCGAGCACCTTCGAGTCGAGCCCCAGGGGCCGCTTCCCCTCCGACGTCCCGTTCGCCTCCAGCAGTCCGGTGCTCCAGCGGACCGTGCCCGCGGCCGTGTCCAGGGCGACGGACGTCAGGCTGGGCTCGTGGACCAGCAGCGTCTTCTCGAAGGCGTGCAGGCTCGGCATGACGAACCGGGACGGCGACTCCTTCGACCACAACGGCTCCGGCGGGTCCGTGAGTTCGACGGTGGGCACGGCGTTGCCCAGCGGCCTGCCGTCGCCCTTCGCGTCCGCCGGCTCCTCGTCGTCCCGCAGGAGCGCGGTGACCACCGAACCCGCGGCGACCACCCCCGCCACCGCGGCGAGCG
>NZ_JACADT010001038.1:0-1940 GCF_013421635.1 Streptomyces sp. UH6
GTCCGCGCGGTGGCGCGCGACGGCCCGGTCCATGGGGAGGGCGGTGGGCGGGAAGAGGCCGGCGTCGTCGACGAGCCGGTCCAGGAGCGCGGCGGGGGCGGTCATGCGCGGCGGCCTCCCGCCCAGCTCCAGGCGTAGACGCCGTCGTCGCAGGCCTGTCCGCCCTCGCCGAGCTCCAGCGGCCGGAAGGTGTCGACCATGACCGCGAGTTCGTCGAAGAACTCCGCGCCGATGGACCGCTCGTACGCTCCCGGCTGCGGTCCGTGGGCGTGGCCGCCCGGGTGCAGGGAGATGGAGCCCTGGCCGATGCCGGAGCCCTTGCGGGCCTCGTAGTCGCCGCCGCAGTAGAACATGACCTCGTCGGAGTCGACGTTGGAGTGGTAGTAGGGCACCGGGATGGCCAGCGGGTGGTAGTCCACCTTGCGGGGGACGAAGTTGCAGATGACGAAGTTGTCGCCCTCGAACACCTGGTGGACCGGCGGCGGCTGGTGGATCCGGCCGGTGATCGGCTCGAAGTCCGCGATGTTGAAGGTGTACGGGTACAGGCAGCCGTCCCAGCCGACCACGTCGAACGGGTGGTGCGCCTGCACGAAGCGGGTGCCGACGATCTCCCCGCCCGAGCCGCGGTGCTTGACCAGGACCTCGACGTCCGTGCCGTCCTCCTGGATCAGCTCGGCCGGGCCGTGCAGGTCGCGCTCGCAGTACGGGGCGTGCTCGAGGAGCTGGCCGTACCGCGAGAGGTAGCGCCTGGGCGGGGCGATGTGGCTGTTGGCCTCGACGCAGTAGGCGCGCAGCGGCTCCTCGCCCTGCGGGACCCAGCGGTGGGTGGTGGCGCGGGGGATGATCACGTAGTCGCCGGCGCGGGCGGTGAGCACGCCGAAGACGGTCTCCACCCGGGCGGCTCCGGACTCGACGTACACGCACTCGTCGCCGACGCCGTTGCGGTACAGCTTCGAGGCCTTGCCGGCGACGACGTAGGAGATCCGCACGTCGCCGTTGCCGAGGACCAGGCGCCGGCCCTCGACCACGTCGGTGTCCTGCCGGGCGTCGCCGTGGAACAGCTCGTGCAGCTTCAGGTGGCGCGGCTTCATCGGGTGGTTCGGCACCGTCCGGGTGTCGGGCAGCTCCCACACCTCGGAGCCGGTCATCGCGGACGGGATGTGGCGGTGGTACAGCAGCGAGGAGTCGGAGGAGAAGCCCTCCTCCCCCATCAGCTCCTCGAAGGCGAGGGCGTCGCCTTCCGGGCGGAACTGGGTGTGCCGCTTCGCGGGGACGGCGCCGAGGCTGCGGTAGTGGGCCATGTCCCGGCCTCCTTTCGGATCGGTGCTCCGTGGTTCAGCGTGCGTCGGTGAGGGCGTGCCCGGCGGACGGCTCACCGGCGTCCGCGCCGAGGTCCTCCGTCCCGCCTGTCCGGCGGACGGCCACGGCCGGACCCGAGGACGGGTGTTGCAAATACCGAAACACATCGTTGTGCATGTTGAAACACGATGCGAGCGGTAGGGTCGTCCCGTCAAGGGGGCAGCGGGAGATCGTCCCGTTCGCCCGAGTCGTCACGCCCGGTGGGAGAGGTGGGAAGTGGCCGCGGAGGGGTCGCAGACGCTGGAGCGGGGGCTCATGGTGCTGCGCATGATCGCCGAGGAGCCGGCGGGCCTGACCGCCAGCGAGGTCGGGGCCCGGCTCGGCGTGCACCGCTCGGTCGCCTACCGGCTGCTGGGCGCGCTGGTGCGGCAGGGCTTCGCCGCCAAGGACGACGCGAACCGCTACCGGGTGGGCCTGGCGTTCTTCACCCTGGCCGAACTCACCCGCCCGCCGCTGCTGGACGCGGCCCGGCCCGTGCTGAGCGACCTGGCGGCCGAACTCGGCGTCACCGCCTGCCTGGTGGTGCCGGAGGGGGACGACGCGGTGGCGGTCGCCGTGGTCGAGCCGCCCGGTTCCGGCGC
>NZ_JACADT010001039.1:0-1939 GCF_013421635.1 Streptomyces sp. UH6
CCGTACTCCGCGAAGGCGTCCAGGGCGAAGGGGTCGACGAGTGCGCCCGGGGAGGCGACGGCGGCCGGGTCGGCGCCGAGCAGGATCCGTTTGACCGGCACTTCCAGTTTCTTGCCGGTCCGCGAGTACGGCACGGACGGCACCGCGACGATCCGGTCCGGCACGTGGCGTGGTGACAGGGCGGACCGTATCCGTGCGGCCAGTTCCTCGCGCAGGGCGTCGTCGACCGTGGTGCCGAGGCTCGGCACCACGAAGAGGATCAGTTCGCCCATGCCCCCGGCGGGGTCCTCGAGGTGGATGACGACGCTGTCGGTGATCTCGTCGGCGTCCTGCAGGACCCGGTAGAACTCGCCGGTGCCCAGCCGTACTCCGCCCCGGTTGAGGGTGGCGTCGGAACGGCCGGTGATCAGGCAGGAGCCCGCCGCGGAGAACCGGCACCAGTCGCCGAAGCGGAACGCGTCCGGATAGGCCGCGAAGTACGCGTCCCTCAGCCGGCTGCCGTCCGGGTCGCCCCAGAGGCCGACCGGCATGGAGGGCATCGGCGAGGTGATCACCAGCTCGCCCAGTTCCCCGGCCACGGCCACCCCGTCCTGGTCGAACGCCTTGACGTCGACGGCCAGGCTCGGGCCCGACATCTCGCCGGCGTACACCGGTGTGAGCGGCGACGCCTGCACCAGCCCGGTGCAGACGTCCGTTCCGCCGCTGCCGACGTTGAGCAGGACCCGGCCGCCGAACTGCTCGGCCACCCACCGGGCGCCCTCGGGCGGGAACGGGCTGCCCGCCACCCCGAGCTGCCGCAGCCGGGACAGGTCGAACTCCTCGGCGGGCCGCACTCCCTCCTTGCGGCACGCCATGAGGTACCCGGGGCTCGCGCCCACCAGGGTCGCGCCGGTGCGCTCGGCGAGCCGCCACTGCTCCCGCAGGCCGGGGTGGAGCGGGTTGCCGTCGATCATCACGATCGACGAGCGGACCAGCAGCGCCGAGACGAGCGCGTTCCACATCATCCACGCCGTGGTGCTGAACCACATCAACCGGTCGCCGGGGCCCAGGTCCCAGTGGAAGGCGTGGTTCTTCAGGTGCTCGAGCAGCAGGCCGCCGTGGCCGTGCACGATCGCCTTGGGCTTTCCGGTGGTGCCGGAGGAGAACAGCACGCACAGCGGGTGGTCGAACGGAACGGGCTCGAAGGCCAGGGGCTCGTCGGTGTCGGCGAGCAGGTCGGCCCAGGGCACCGCGTCGTCCAGCGTGTGCGGCCCGTACGGGACATGGACGAGGTGGCGCACTCCGGGCAGCGCGGCGTGGATCTCGGCGACCTCGGCCCGCTTGTCGATCTCCTTGTCGCCGTAGGTGTACCCGGCGACGGCGAGCAGGACCGTGGGCTCCACCTGGCCGAACCGGTCGTGCACGCTGCGCGGCCCGAACTCCGGTGCGCAGCCCGCCCATACGGCGCCGAGGCTGGCGGTGGCCAGGTAGGCGACCAGCGTCTCGGGGATGTTGGGCAGGTAACCGGCGACCCGGTCGCCCTCCCGGACACCGAGGCGGCGCAGCCCGGCCCGTACCCTCCGCACCTGCTCGCCGAGTTCGGCGAAGGTCAGCTGGAGGGGCTCCCTGGTCTGGGAGTGCGCGAGGACGGCGACCGTGTCCGCGTCCTCGGGCCGGCCGAAGGCGTGCTCGGCGTAGTTGAGGGTGGCCCCGGGGAACCAGCGGGCGCCGGGCATCCGCCGGGTGGTGAGGACCTCCTCGGCGGGGGTGTGGAAGCGGACGCCGAAGTACTCCCGGACCGACTCCCAGAAGTCCTCCAGGGAGCGGACGGACCATGCCCACAGGGCGTCCCAGGACTCGAGGTCGGCCCCGCGGTTGTCCCGCAGCCAGGCCAGGAAGCCCTGGACACGTGCGTCGCGGACCTGCTCCGGAACAGGTGCTTGCAGGAGTTCGGGTTCCC
>NZ_JACADT010000104.1:0-10368 GCF_013421635.1 Streptomyces sp. UH6
CGGAAGGACAGCACCCAGCTCGCGGCCGGAGGTTCCATCACCAGGAGCGCCACCGCGTCGGCCCCCTCGGTCACCAGCAGCGAGATCGTGGCGCCCAGCTCGTCCGCGAGGTCGCGCATGACCGGCTCGGCCTCCGCCCGGAGGGTTGCGTGGATGCCGCCGGCGAGGGCCGCCAGACCGACGCCCGCGCGGTAGCGGCCGTCGGCGCCCCGCACCGCGAGGCGGAAGTCGGCCAGGGTGCTCAGCAGGCGGGAGGCGATCGAGCGGTGCACGTCGAGCCGATCGGCGACCTCCTGGACCGTGAGCCCGTCACGTGCTGTGGTCACCAGCTCGAGCGCACGGAGGCCTCGGGCGAGGGTCTGGGCGCCGGCGGCGCGGGAGGTCTCAGCCATGCGCAGAGCCTAAAGGGCCCGCGGTCAACCCTTGACAGCGCGGCGGGGAAACACCAACCTTCCCTAAATGCACGAGGGAGTGCGTTATTTGCAAGCACGGGAGAGCTGATGGACCTCAGAGACGCGATCAGGAACAACGCCATGTCCCGCTACCAGTGGGTGGTCGTCTCGATCTGCATCCTGCTGACGATGGTCGACGGGTACGAGATCCTCATCACCTCGTACACGCTTCCGGCCCTGACCGAGCACTGGTCGCTGAGTACGGGGCAGCAGGGCCTGGTCGCCTCCTTCGGAACGCTGGGCATGGGTGTCGGCGCGGCGCTGCTGAGCCCGATCGCCGACCGCATCGGCCGCCGCCGGCACATCGTCGGCTCGCTCGCGCTGATCGTGCTGGGCATGGTGCTCAGCGGCCTGGCGCCGTCCTTCGAGCTGTTCCTCGCCTTCCGCTTCTTCGCCGGGCTCTTCCTCGGGGCGATCGTGCCGAGTGTCAGCGTGCTGTGCGCGGAGTTCTCCAGCCGGCGCCGCCGTGGCGTCGTCATGGGCGTCTACGGCATCGGCCTGCCGCTCGGCGCGGCCGTCGGCGGCTTCCTCTCGGTGTGGCTGATCGATTCCTTCGGCTGGCGTGGCCCCTACTTCTTCGCCGCCGTGATCACCACGCTGCTCCTCGTGCTCGCGGCCGCGGCGCTTCCCGAGTCGGTCGGCCACCTGGTCGAGAAGCGCCCGGCCGGCGCGCTGCGTGACTACAACCGCATCGCCGCCAAGATCGGCGTCCCGGCCGTTGACGAGCTCCCCGCCGGCTCCGCGGCCGCCCGCGGGACGACGTTCGCGAGCGGCATGTGGCAGGGCGTCATGCTGCCGCGCACCCTTCTGCTGTGGGTGTCCTACGCCCTGGTGATCGGCGCCTTCTACTTCGCCAACGGCCTGACCGCCAAGCTGGTCACCCAGACCACCGGGGACCCCGACTTCGGCATCCGCGCCCAGGCGCTGGTCGCCGCCGGCGGCGTCGTCGGCGCCCTGCTCTTCGCCGCGGTCTCCCGCAAGATCCACCCGCGTCTGGTGACGGCTCTCATCGGTGTCGTCGGTTTCGTGGTCTTCTTCGTCTTCGCCGCCTACTTCGACGACAAGACCGCGGTCCTCGTCCTCGCGGTCCTGATCGGTCTGGCGGTCAACGGCGGGGTCGCCGCGTACTACGCGATCAGCCCGTCGATCTACCCGCTCGCGATCCGCACGGCGGCCGTCGGCCTGATGATGGGCGTCGGCCGGATCGTCGCCTTCTTCGCACCCAACATCGCGACCTACCTGGAGCAGCACGGCTTCACGCCCGAGGAGCTGTACCGCCTCTACGGCGTCGTCATGGTCGTCTCCGCCGTCACCGTCACGGCCCTGCACCTGACCTACCGGGGGCGCAACCGGGACGACGCCATGGACGCCGAGGACGCCCAGGCCGGCGAGAACGCCGGGGACGCCCGTGGCGAGGCGGTCACGGAGGCCGGCGCCGACCGTCCCGCGACCCTCGCCGGCTGACCCCGGCACCGCACCGCGGGGGCCCGCGCGCAGGTGCGCGGGCCCCCGCGGGCACGGGTCAGGCGCTCACCGCCGCGCCGACAGCTCGCGCAGCGCGACGTTGAGTTCGAGGACGTTGACCCGCGGCTCACCGAGGAACCCGAGGGTCCGTCCCTCGGTGTGGTCCTCGACCAGCCGCTCGACCCGGGCGACGGACAGGCCGTTGCGCGCGGCGACACGGTGCGTCTGGAGTTCCGCGTAGGCCGGTGAGATGTGCGGGTCCAGGCCGGAGCCGGAGGAGGTGACCGCGTCCGCGGGCACGTCGGAGGGGTCGACCGCGTGGCCGGGTACGGAGTTGTCCTCCACCACCGCGGCCTTGGCGTCCTCCACCTGCCGCACCAGGTCCTCGTTGTCGGCGGACAGGTTGGTGGCGCCGGACAGCAGCAGCCGGTACTCGGTGTTGAGGGTGTTGGTTCCCAGGCCGCCGGCCGGGCGGCCCTGGAACCACCTGAGGTCGGGCTCGGGCGTCTCCTGGCCCTCCTCCGGCGGCAGCGTGTACGCCTGTCCTATCAGGGACGAGCCGACGGCCCTGCCGTCCGCCTCGATCTCGGAGCCGTTCGCCCGGCCGGGGAACAGTGCCTGGGCGACGCCGGTGACGGCCAGCGGGTAGACCACACCGGTCACCAGGGTGAGCGCCAGCAGGGCGCGCAGGCCCGCGCCGAACAGCCGGGCGCCGGTGGTCACGGAGTTCTTCATGGTGATCAGCACACTTTTCTGGGAGTCGCGGCCGGTGTTCAGAGTCCGGGGAGGAGGGAGACGGCCATGTCGATGACCTTGATGCCGACGAACGGCGCGATCAGGCCGCCCAGCCCGTAGACCCCGAGGTTGCGCCGCAGCAGCCGGTCGGCGCTCAGCGGCCGGTAGCGCACGCCCTTGAGCGCGAGCGGCACCAGCGCGACGATGACCAGCGCGTTGAAGATCACGGCCGACAGGATCGCGGAGTCCGGTGAGGACAGCCGCATGATGTTGAGCGTGTCCAGCCCCGGATGCACGGCGGCGAACAGGGCGGGGATGATCGCGAAGTACTTGGCGACGTCGTTGGCGACGGAGAACGTGGTCAGGGCTCCCCGGGTGATCAGGAGCTGCTTGCCGATCTCGACGATCTCGATGAGCTTGGTCGGGTCGGAGTCGAGGTCGACCATGTTGCCGGCCTCCTTGGCGGCCGACGTGCCGGTGTTCATGGCGACACCGACGTCGGCCTGGGCGAGGGCGGGGGCGTCGTTGGTGCCGTCGCCGGTCATCGCCACCAGCTTCCCGTCGGCCTGTTCCCGCTTGATGAGGGCCATCTTGTCCTCGGGGGTGGCCTCGGCGAGGTAGTCGTCGACGCCCGCCTCCTCCGCGATGGCCTTGGCGGTCAGCGGGTTGTCGCCCGTGATCATGACGGTGCGGATGCCCATGCGGCGAAGTTCCGCGAACCGCTCCCGCATGCCCTCCTTGACCACGTCCTTGAGGTGGATCACGCCCAGGACGCGGGCGCCCTCCTCGTCCTCCACCGCCACCAGCAGCGGGGTTCCTCCGGACCGGGCGATCAGGTCGGCGATCCGCTCGGCCTCGGCGGCGACCTCCACGCGGCCGCCCTGTCCGTGCACCCAGTCGAGCACCGCGCCGGTGGCGCCCTTGCGGATCCGGCGCCCGTCCACGTCGACGCCGGACATCCGGGTCTGCGCGGTGAAGGCGACCCACGCGGCCCCCGTCAGCTCGCCCCGGCTCCTCTCCCGCAACCCGTACCTCTCCTTGGCCAGCACGACCACCGAACGCCCCTCGGGCGTCTCGTCGGCCAGCGAGGACAGCTGGGCGGCGTCCGCGAGGTCGGCCTCGGTGACGCCGCGCACCGGCACGAACTCGGCGGCCCGGCGGTTGCCGAGCGTGATGGTGCCGGTCTTGTCCAGCAGCAGGGTGGAGACGTCGCCGGCCGCCTCGACCGCCCGGCCGGACATGGCCAGGACGTTGCGCTGCACGAGCCGGTCCATGCCCGCGATGCCGATCGCGGAGAGCAGCGCCCCGATCGTGGTGGGGATGAGGCAGACCAGCAGGGCGACCAGGACCACCAGGGTCAGGTGCGTGCCCGCGTACTGCGCGAAGGGCGGCAGGGTGGCGCAGGCCAGCAGGAAGACGACGCTCAGCGACGCCAGCAGGATGTTCAGCGCGATCTCGTTGGGCGTCTTCTGTCGCGCGGCGCCCTCCACCAGCCCGATCATGCGGTCGATGAAGGTCTCGCCCGGCTTCGTGGTGATCCGGACGACGATCCGGTCGGAGAGCACCTTGGTGCCGCCGGTGACCGCCGAGCGGTCGCCGCCGGACTCGCGGATGACCGGGGCCGACTCGCCGGTGATCGCCGACTCGTCGACGCTCGCCACGCCCTCGACGACGTCGCCGTCACCGGGGATGACGTCACCGGCCTCGCAGACGACGAGGTCGCCGATGCGCAGCGCCGTGCCCGGCACGCACTCCTCGTCGCCGCCGGCGGCCACCCTGCGGGCCACCGTGTCGCTCTTCGCCTTGCGCAGGGTGTCGGCCTGGGCCTTGCCGCGGCCCTCGGCGACCGCCTCGGCGAGATTGGCGAAGATCACGGTCAGCCACAGCCAGGCGCTGATGGTCCAGCCGAACCGGTCACCCGGGTCGGTGAAGGAGAAGACGGTGGTGAGGACCGAGCCGGCCCACACCACGAACATCACGGGGGACTTGACCATCACCCGCGGATCGAGCTTGCGCAGGGCCTGCGGGAAGGACCTGACCATCAGCCGGGGGTCGAAGAGTCCCGCCGCGACACGGCCGTCGGCGGGCCCGTGCCCGGTGGGAAGGTCGCCGTGCGGCGCCCGGGTCCGGGTGCCTGTGGACATGGTGTCCTCTGATTCGTCGGTACGGAAGGTCATCGCGCCAGCCCTTCGGCGAGCGGTCCCAGCGCAAGGGCCGGGAAGTAGGTGAGACCGGTGATGATGAGGGTGGCGCCCACCAGCAGGCCGCTGAAGAGCGGCTTGTCGGTGCGCAGGGTGCCGGCGGTGACCGGGACGGGCCGCTGCGCGGCGAGCGAGCCGGCCAGCGCGAGGACGAAGACCATCGGCAGGAAACGGCCGAACAGCATCGCGAGTCCGGTCGTGGTGTTGAACCAGTCGGTGTCGGCGTTCAGGCCCGCGAAGGCCGATCCGTTGTTGTTCGACGCGGACGTGAAGGCGTAGAGGACCTCCGAGAAGCCGTGCGCGCCGGGATTGAGCATCGAGTGCGGCGGCGTCGGCAGGGCCAGGGAGGCCGCGGTGAGGACGAGGGCCAGGGCCGGCGTGACGAGGATGTAGCAGGCGGCGAGCTTCATCTCCCGCGCGCCGATCTTCTTGCGCAGGTACTCGGGCGTGCGGCCGACCATCAGACCGGCCAGGAAGACCGCGATGACCGCCATCACGAGCATGCCGTACAGGCCGGAGCCCACGCCGCCGGGGGCGACCTCGCCCAGCATCATGCCGAGCAGGGTGATGCCTCCGCCCAGTCCGGTGTAGGAGGAGTGGAAGGAGTTCACCGCGCCGGTCGAGGTGAAGGTGGTCGCCACCGCGAAGACGGACGAGCCGCCGATGCCGAAGCGGACCTCCTTGCCCTCCATCGCGCCGCCCGCGGCCTGGAGCGCCGGGCCGTGGTGGGCGAACTCGGTCCACATCATCAGGGCGGTGAAGCCCAGCCAGATGCCGGCCATGGTGGCGAGGATCGCGTAGCCCTGCCTGACCGAGCCGGTCAGGACGCCGAAGGTGCGGGTCATCGCGAAGGGGATCAGCAGGATCAGGAAGACCTCGAAGAGGTTGCTGAGCGGCGACGGGTTCTCGAAGGGGTGGGCGGCGTTGGCGTTGAAGTAGCCGCCTCCGTTGGTGCCCAGCTCCTTGACGGCCTCCTGCGAGGCGACCGCGCCGCCGTTCCACTGCTGCGGGGCGCCGGTGAACTGGCCCACCGCGTGGATGCCGGAGAAGTTCTGGATCGCGCCGCAGGCGACCAGGACCACCGCGGCGACGGCCGCGACCGGCACCAGGATCCGGACGGTGCCGCGCACCAGGTCGGCCCAGAAGTTCCCCAGGTCACCGGTGCGGGACCGGGCGAAACCGCGGACGAGCGCGACCGCGACGGCCATGCCCACGGCCGCCGAGACGAAGTTCTGCACGGCCAGGCCCGCGGTCTGCACCACGTGCCCCATGGTCTGCTCGCCGTAGTAGGACTGCCAGTTGGTGTTGGTCACGAAGGACACGGCCGTGTTGAAGGACTGCGCGGGGGTGACCGAGGAGAAGCCGAGCGAACCGGGCAGCACGCCCTGGAGCCGCTGGAGGAGGTAGAGGAACAGGACGCCGGCCACCGAGAAGGCGAGGATGCCGCGCAGGTACGCGGACCAGGTCATCCCCGCGTCCGGATCGGCGCCGACCGCCTTGTAGATCCACCGCTCGGCCCGCAGGTGCGTCCTCGAGGAGTAGACCCGGGCCATGTGGTTGCCGAGCGGGACGTAGGCGAGCGCCAGGGCGCCGACGAGGGCGAGCAGCTGGAGCACGCCGGACAGGACAGGACTCATGGCCGGGCTCAGAACCTCTCCGGGAAGACGAGGGCGAGGACGAGGTAACCCAGCAGGGCGACGGCCACGACCAGGCCGACTGCGTGCTCGACGGTCACAGCTTCGTCACCCCCTTGGCGACGAGGATCACGAGCGCGAACGCCGCGACGGTGGTGACGACGAAGGCCAGGTCGGCCATCGTGAGCTCCTGATGATGAGGTGCGACGGAAAGGGACTGTCAGATCAGAACTCAGTTCCGACCGCACCGGATCGCCCTTTGACGCCCCCCATACGGAGAACACCCCGTTTTTGACGTCTCTCTAACGGTTTGTGATCCGGCCCACGCCCGCCCCACGCACCCCGGGCCACGTGCCCCGGCCCGCGCCCCGGGCCACGCGTGCCCGGGGGCCACGCGTGCCCGGGGGCTACGCCGTCCCGTGCGCGGCGGCCTTCGGGAGGCTGAGGACCATGGTGAGACCGCCGCCCGGGGTGTCCTCGGCCCGCAGGGTGCCGTCCATGGCCTCGGTGAATCCGCGGGCGACCGCCAGGCCCAGCCCGACGCCGTTGCCGCGCGGGGCGTCGCCGTGGCGCTGGAAGGGCGCGAAGATGCGCTCCTTGTCCTCCTCGGGGACGCCCGGCCCCCGGTCGACGACCCGGACCTCGACCCGGTCGCCGAGAACGCTCGCACCGACCAGCACGGGGACGCCCGGCGGGCCGTACTTGACGGCGTTCTCCACGATGTTGGCGACCACGCGCTCCAGCAGCCCCTTGTCGACGAGCACCATCGGCAGCGACTCGGGAACGTCCAGTTCCACCTCGGCCTCCGGGACGCCCGCCAGCGCCATGGGGACGACCTCGTCCAGGTCGATGTCGCGGATCAGGGGCGTGACGGTGCCGGTCTGGAGGCGGGACATGTCCAGGAGGTTGCCGATGAGCTGGTCGAGACGGTCCGCGCCGTTCTCGATGCCGGCCAGCAGTTCCTCCTGGTCCTCCGGCGACCAGACCACGTCCGCCGAGCGCAGCGAGGTCACCGCCGCCTTGATGCCCGCGATCGGGGTCCGCAGGTCGTGGCTGACCGCGGCGAGCAGGGCGGTGCGGATCCGGTTGCCCTCGGCCAGGACCTTGGCCCGGTCCGCCTCCTCGCGCAGGCGGCGGCGGTCCAGGACCACGGCCGCCTGGGCCGCGAAGGCGGCCAGCACCCGGCGGTCCTCGGCGGGGAGCACCCGCCCGGTCAGGACCAGGGCCATGCGGTCGCCGACGGGGACGTCGACGTCCGCGTCCTCCGGTTCGACCGGCACGTCGGGTCCCACGCTGCCCGCCGGGACCCACAAAGCGTTCTCGTCCTCGCGCTCCAGGATGGCCGCCGACTGCATCCCGAAGGTCTCGCGGACCCGTTCCAGCAGGGCTTCCAGGCCGGTCTCCCCGCGCAGGACGCTGCCCGCGAGGAAGGACAGTATCTCCGCCTCCGCCCGCAGCCGGGCCGCCTGATGGGTGCGCCGGGCGGCCAGGTCGACGACGGAGGCCACCGAGACGGCCACCACGACGAACACCGCCAGGGCGAGGATGTTCGTCGGATCGGCGATCGTGAGGCGGCTGACGGGCGGGGTGAAGTACCAGTTGAGCAGGAACGAGCCGACGACGGCGGAGGCGAGGGCGGGCAGCAGGCCGCCGAGCAGCGCGGCGGCCACCGTGAGCGTCAGGTAGAGGAGCATGTCGTTGGCCAGACCGAGCGACACGTCGATGCCGGTCAGCAGGAACGTCAGCAGCAGCGGGCCGCCGATGCCCGCCAGCCAGCCCAGGACGATGCGGGTGCGGCCCAGCCGCGCCCCGCGCGCCACCGGCAGTCCGCGTCCCTTGCCCGCCTCGGCGTGGGTGATCAGGTGCACGTCCAGATCGGGGCCGGACTCCCGGGCCACGGTCGCCCCCACCCCAGGGCCGAGGACGTACTGCCAGGTCTTGCGGCGGGAGACGCCGAGGAGGATCTGCGTCGCGTTCACCCCGCGGGCGAAGGCGAGCAGCGCGGCGGGGATGTCGTCGCCCACGACCTGGTGGAACGTGCCTCCCAGGTCCTCGACGAGCTTGCGCTGCACCGCCAGTTCCTTCGGCGAGGCGGACGTCAGGCCGTCGCCGCGCAGGACGTACACCGCCAGCACCTCGCCGCCGGCGCCCTTCTCCGCGAGGCGCACCGCGCGGCGGATCAGGGTGGCGCCCTCGGGGCCGCCGGTCACGCCGACCACGATCCGCTCGCGGGAGCCCCAGATCGCCGAGACCTCGTGCTCGCTGCGGTAGGCGTTCAGGTACTCGTCGACCCGGTCGGCCACCCACAGCAGCGCCAGTTCGCGCAGGGCGGTCAGGTTGCCCGGGCGGAAGTAGTTCGACAGTGCCGCGTCGACCTTGTCGGGCTGGTAGACGTTGCCGTGCGCCATGCGGCGGCGCAGGGCCTGGGGAGACATGTCCACCAGCTCGATCTGGTCAGCCCGGCGGACCACCTCGTCGGGGACGGTCTCCTGCTGCCGTATCCCGGTGATCGACTCCACGACGTCGCCGAGCGACTCCAGGTGCTGGATGTTGACGGTCGAGACGACGTCGATGCCGGCCGCGAGCAGTTCCTCGACGTCCTGCCAGCGCTTGCCGTTGCGCGAGCCCGGCACGTTGGTGTGGGCGAGCTCGTCCACCAGGGCGACCTTGGGCCGGCGCGCGAGCACGGCGTCGAGGTCCATCTCGGTGAACTCGGCGCCGCGGTGGGCGACGGTCCGGCGTTCGATCCGCTCCAGGCCGTGCAGCATCACCTGGGTGCGCGGACGGTCGTGGTGCTCCACCAGCGCCACCACGCAGTCGGTGCCGCGCTCCACGCGCCGGTGCGCCTCGGAGAGCATCGCGTAGGTCTTGCCCACGCCCGGCGCGGCGCCGAGGTAGATCCGGAGCTTGCCTCGTGCCATCGCGTGTCGTCTTCCGTCGTCCACGGGGGGGTTCCCGGGGTGCTGGTGTTCACGGTTCGAAGCGGTAACCCATGCCGGGCTCGGTGATCAGGTGCCGGGGCCGGGAGGGGTCCGCCTCCAGCTTGCGGCGCAGCTGGGCCATGTAGACCCTCAGGTAGTTGGTCCGGCTGCCGTGGTACGCGCCCCACACCTCGTGGAGCAGCTGCTTCTGGGTGACGAGCCGGCCCGGGTGGGTGACCAGGATCTCCAGCAGGTGCCACTCGGTGGGGGTGAGCCGGATGTCCTGCCCGCCCCGGGTGGCCTTCTTGGCCAGCAGGTCGACGGTGAAGGCGTCGGTCTCCACGACCGCGGTCTCCGACGCCAGGGGCGCGGCCTCCTTGCGGCGGACGGCGGCGCGCAGCCGGGCCAGGAGCTCGTCCATGCTGAACGGCTTGGTGATGTAGTCGTCCGCCCCGGCGTCCAGCGCGGCGACCTTCTCGCCCGACGCGTCGCGCGCCGACAGGACGAGGATGGGCACCCGGGTCCAGCCGCGCAGCGCCGCGATGACCTCCACCCCGTCCATGTCGGGCAGACCGAGGTCCAGGACGACCACGTCCGGCCACCGTGCGACGGCCAGCCGGATGCCGGTGGCCCCGTCCGCCGCCGCGTCCACGCGGTACTGGCGGGCCTGCAGATTGAGCACCAGGGCCCGTACGAGCTGCGGGTCGTCCTCGACCACCAGTACGCGGGTCATGTGTGGGGGCCTCCCCTGTCGTTCGGCGTGGCCGGACGGCTCCCGAGGGCGGACGGGTACCGAACCGGACGAGGAACAGCAAACGCCGGTAACCACCCCGATTCGACTCCTCTTGACACATCCCATACGACCTCGGTGGTGATCTTTACGCGTTGTTGGCGCCGGACGCCACGGCGGAGGGGCCGCGGTCACGGCGCCCCGGAGGGCGGGAAGGCCGGTGACCGGCCA
>NZ_JACADT010001040.1:0-1938 GCF_013421635.1 Streptomyces sp. UH6
GGGCGCGGCCGTCCGCCCGGCCGCCCCCGGCCCGCGTCAGTTCCGGGCCCCGGCGGCGCATCCCGGCGTTTCGCACGGTCCCTTAAGGTGGCTGAGCGGGTTTTTACCTGCCCATTACACATACCACCCGGTACGAACCCGGACGAACATGAGCGAAAGGGACTGCCGTGGGAATTCCACGTCTCAGCAGCACCCCCCTGCCAGGGATCGGAGTGCGGTACGACATGACGACGCGGGAACACCGCTGCGTCTCGGTCGTGGCGCAGCGCGACGGCAGCCGCACCATCACCGCCTACCGCCAGGACGACCCGGACGCCGCCGAGATGTCGGTGCACCTCACCGCCGGTGAGTCGCAGGCGCTGGTCGACGCGCTGATGCCGGCCCACCACAGCCCCAGCCTGCTCTCCGCCAACGACCTCGGCCTGGTCGCCGAGCGCATCGAACTCGCCGCCACCGCGCGCTGGAACGGCCGGCTGCTCGGCGACACGCAGATGCGGACGCGCACCGGGGCGTCGATCGTCGCGGTGATGCGCCGGGCCGAGGCGATCCCGTCGCCGACGCCGGACTTCCGTCTCGCGGGTGGAGACATCCTCATCGTGATCGGCACCCGCGAGGGCGTCGAGGCCGCCGCGGCGATACTCGGACAGGAGTGATGTGGTGCATTCGACCGCGACGTTCCTGATCGAATTCGGCGCCATCATCCTCGGGCTGGGCCTGCTCGGACGCTTCGCCGGGCGCTTCCAGTTCTCCCCGATCCCCCTCTACCTGCTGGCCGGACTCGCCTTCGGCGAGGGCGGGCTGCTGCCGCTCGGCGCCAGCGAGGAGTTCGTGGCGATCGGTGCCGAGATCGGCGTGATCCTGCTCCTGCTGATGCTGGGCCTGGAGTACACCGCCACCGACCTGGTCACCAATCTGAAGACGCAGTACCCGGCCGGTCTGGTCGACATGGTGCTCAACGCACTGCCGGGCGCCGCGATGGCGCTGCTGCTGGGCTGGGGCCCGGTGGCGGCGGTGGTCCTGGCGGGCGTCACCTGGATCTCGTCCTCCGGCGTCATCGCCAAGGTGCTGAACGACCTGGGACGGGTGGGCAACCGGGAGACCCCGGTGATCCTGAGCATCCTGGTCCTCGAGGACCTCTCCATGGCGGTCTATCTGCCGATCATCACGGCCCTGCTGGCCGGCTCCGGCCTCGCGGCCGGCAGCGTGACGCTGGCGATCGCCCTGGGCGTCGCCGGGCTGGTGCTCTTCCTGGCGGTCCGGTTCGGACGGCACATCTCCCGGTTCGTGTCGCACCAGGATCCGGAGAAGCTGCTGCTGGTGGTGCTGGGGCTGACCCTGCTGGTGGCGGGGGTCGCCCAGCAGCTCCAGGTGTCGGCGGCGGTCGGCGCGTTCCTGGTGGGCATCGCGCTGTCCGGCGAGGTCGCGGAGGGCGCGCACCATCTGCTGTCGCCGCTGCGGGACCTGTTCGCCGCCGTGTTCTTCGTCTTCTTCGGCCTGCACACCGACCCGGCCGAGATCCCGCCGGTGCTGCTGCCCGCGCTGGCGCTGGCCCTGGTCACCGCCCTCAGCAAGATCGCCACCGGTTATTGGGCGGCCCGGCGGGCCGGTGTCTCGGTCAACGGCCGGTGGCGCGCCGGCGGGACGCTGGTCGCGCGCGGCGAGTTCTCCATCGTGATCGCGGGGCTGGCGGTGACCTCCGGCATCGAGCCGCGACTGGGTCCGCTGGCCACGGCGTACGTGCTGATCCTGGTGATCGTCGGCCCGCTCACCGCGCGCTACACCCAGCCGGTGGCCCTGGCGCTGACCCGGGCGTCGGCCCGTCGTCGCGCGGCGGGCGCCAAGGCCGTGGCGCAGGACGGCTCCTCGGAGGCTCCCGCGGCGGAACGGCTCGAGGCGGATTCCGTCGAGCGGTCCTGAGCGGACCTGAGCGTCCCCGCC
>NZ_JACADT010001041.1:0-1938 GCF_013421635.1 Streptomyces sp. UH6
GGGCGTGGCCTGTCGTCAGGGGGCGCGCCTTGCCGGTCGTCGGGGGCGTGGCAGGGCCGGCCGGGCTCACGGCTCGGCGCGCATCAGCCCCGCGTCGCTCATCTCCTCGACCCAGATCTCCAGGTCGGTGCGCGCGTTGACCGGATCGGTGCGCCACAGGTCGGCGAGGATGTGTGCGGCCGCGTCCGGATTGCCGTCGTGAACGCGCAAAGCTATCCACATCGCCGTGGCCGTCGGGCCGCAGCGGTAGCGCGCACGGCCCCTCGCCGTGTCGGCGACTAGCTCCAGACAGCCGTCGGACTTGACGGAGGCGACGCTCACCCCGGGCATCGGTCGAAACCGCACAGACACCTCCCGTGTCCTCCCATTCGAAGACACCGTCGTGAGCGTCTCGCCCTTCAGTCGCTCAAGGGAGTCTCAAGTTATTACGGAGCGGTCGTCGAATCCATACGATGTGCCGCACTCAGGGGTGGTCCCCGGGGAACCCCTAAAGAATCCCGACGGGCGGGGCGGGAATAGGGGATTGTCGTGGAGGGCGGCCCGCCGGTGGAACAGGGAGAGCGGGTGGGAAGGCGCACCGGGGGGCGGTTGTCGGAATGGTCCGTGTCGGCTGGGACGTGCCGGGAGAACCGGACGTCCATTTCCGGCCGGACCGGTGCGGGGGACGTGGCCGGACGGCATCACCGGAATGCCCTTCCTCCTTTTTCCTCCGCGCCGCGGTTCCGGCCCTCGGTGGCGTTCCGGGGCGCTCTCGTGGATTCCGGGGAGGGCGGGCCGGTGCGGAATGCGGAATGCCGTGTTCCCGTCGAGGGGAACGGTGGACTCCACCGGTTTTCCAGGCGGGGTCAAGCGGTTCTCGAGTTGTCCTCCAGCAAGCGCCGGGTGCCTCTCGTCGCCGCGGCCCGCACCAAGGACCTTCGCACATCTCCGGTGATCAGCGCGGCCAGCCGCTCCGGGTCGTCCTGGAAGTAGAAATGACCGCCGTCGAAACGCCGCACCCCCACGAAATCCGTGGTCGAGTCCGCCCATTCCTCCAGCGGCCCGTCGGGGGCCAGCACGTCCTGCGTCCCGTGGAACACCGTCAGCGGAACCGGCAGCGGGGTCAGCCGGCGGGGCGGGCGCCAGTTGGCGACCAGGGTGACGTCGGCGCGGATCACGGGCGCGAACACGCTCCACAGCTCCGGGTCGTCCAGGATGCGCGGCGGGGTGCCGCCCAGCCTGACGAGCCGGCGGCGCAGCTCCGCGTCGGTCAGTTCCCCCGCCGCCACCGGCTCGCGGGTGGTGTACGGCGCCCCGCAGCCCGACAGGCCGAGCCACACCGGCCGCGGGCCACCGCGCTCGACGAGCCGCCGGGTCACCTCGAAGGCCACCAGCGAGCCCATGCTGTGTCCGAAGCAGGCGAACGGCACGTCCGGATCGCCGAACTCGGCGTCCAGCCGGTCGAGGAACCAGTCGACCAGGGTGTCGGCGTCGTCCAGCGGCGCCAGCCCGGCCAGCAGTCCGTGCCCCGGATAGTCCTGGGGCAGGAACCGCCAGTCGTCGGGGAAGAACGCGGTCCACTCACGGAACAGCAGCTGTGACCCGCCGGCGTGCGGGAACAGGAACAGACGCAGAGCACTGGGGGACTTCACGGTTCTCCGTTCGAAGGTGCGGCGCGGTGCCGCGCGGTACGGCGGGTGCGGTGGGTGCGGCGGGTGCGGCGGGGTCACGTCTGCTGGGCGAGGAGCCGGGTGGGCAGGGCCCGCCGGCTGCTCACCCCGAGCTTGCGGTAGACACGGGTCAGGTGCTGTTCGACCGTGCTCACGGTGATGAACAGCTGCTGGCTGATCTCCCGGTTGCTGAAGCCCCGCGCCGCCAGCAGCGCCACCCGGCTCTCGGCGTCGCTGAGCAGCAGCGGCCCCGTCGGTTCGGCGCCACCCTCGTCCGCCGGTACCACCT
>NZ_JACADT010001042.1:0-1934 GCF_013421635.1 Streptomyces sp. UH6
CTGCCCGGCTGCACCGTGCACCCCGCGACGGCGGCCGCCACCGCCAGCGAGGCCGCCGCCCACCACGTCGTCTTCCGTCTTCCCATCGCGGCGACCCCCGTCGTCCGTGTGCCGCACCCGGCCTGATGCGCCTGTTGCCGTCATGCTCCCCGCACCGGCCGGTGGCTGAACCACGGCTCACTCTCGCGTGTCGTGCGGCGCGTGTTGTGAGCAAGGTCCCAGCGCGTGACCCTCCACCGGCAGCGGGCCCGCCGCTACAGTCCGTGGCAGGTCTCCCCGGTCTCGGTGAGTGACCCCAACGGCGTGAACCAGCAAGGACGCGGAGGCACATTCCATGGCACGCGAGTCGGAGTCCGGACTGCCCATCGAGCCGGTCTACGGACCGGGTGCCCTGGAGGGCTGGGAACCGGCCGGCAAGGTCGGTGAGCCGGGCTCGTACCCCTTCACCCGCGGCGTCTACCCGTCGATGTACACGGGCCGCCCCTGGACCATGCGGCAGTACGCCGGCTTCGGTACCGCCGTCGAGTCCAACCAGCGGTACAAGCAGCTCATCGCCAACGGCACCATGGGCCTCTCGGTCGCCTTCGACCTGCCCACCCAGATGGGCCACGACTCCGACGCCCCGATCGCCCACGGCGAGGTCGGCAAGGTCGGCGTCGCGATCGACTCCGTCGACGACATGCGGGTCCTCTTCGACGGCATCCCGCTGGACAAGGTGTCCACGTCGATGACCATCAACGCCCCCGCCTCCCTGCTGCTCCTGCTCTACCAACTGGTCGCCGAGGAGCAGGGCGTCGGCGCCGACAAGCTCACCGGCACCATCCAGAACGACGTGCTCAAGGAGTACATCGCCCGCGGGACCTACATCTTCCCGCCCAAGCCGTCGCTGCGGCTGATCGCGGACATCTTCAAGTACTGCAAGGCCGAGATCCCGAAGTGGAACACCATCTCGATCTCCGGCTACCACATGGCCGAGGCCGGCGCCTCGCCCGCGCAGGAGATCGCCTTCACCCTCGCCGACGGCATCGAGTACGTCCGCACCGCGGTCGCCGCCGGCATGGACGTGGACGACTTCGCGCCCCGGCTGTCGTTCTTCTTCGTGGCCCGCACCACGATCCTCGAAGAGGTCGCCAAGTTCCGTGCCGCCCGCCGCATCTGGGCCCGGGTCATGCGCGAGGAGTTCGGCGCGAAGAACCCCAAGTCGATGATGCTCCGCTTCCACACCCAGACCGCGGGCGTCCAGCTCACCGCCCAGCAGCCCGAGGTCAACCTGGTCCGCGTCGCGGTCCAGGGCCTGGCGGCGGTGCTCGGCGGAACGCAGTCGCTGCACACCAACTCCTTCGACGAGGCCATCGCCCTGCCCACCGACAAGTCGGCCCGCCTGGCGCTGCGCACCCAGCAGGTCCTCGCCTACGAGACCGACGTGACGGCCACCGTCGACCCGTTCGCCGGCTCCTACGTCGTGGAGCGGATGACCGACGACCTGGAGGAGCTGATCGTCGGACTGATGGACAAGGTCGAGGAGATGGGCGGTGCGGTCTCCGCCATCGAGCGCGGCTTCCAGAAGGCGGAGATCGAGCGCAGCGCCTACCGGATCTCCCAGGAGACCGACGCCGGTGAGCGCGTCGTGGTGGGCGTCAACCGCTTCCAGCTCGACGAGGAGGAGCCCTACGAGCCGCTGCGGGTCGACCCGGCGATCGAGGCCCAGCAGGCCGAGCGGCTGGCCCGGCTGCGTGCCGAGCGGGACCAGGCGGCGGTGGACACGGCGCTGGAGGCCCTGAAGAAGGCCGCCCACGGCGAGGACAACGTCCTGTACCCGATGAAGGACGCGCTGCGCGCCCGTGCCACCGTCGGCGAGGTCTGCGACGCCCTGCGCGAGGTGTGGGGCACGTACGTGCCCTCCGACGCCTTCTGACCGCCCCACCGGTCCGCCG
>NZ_JACADT010001043.1:0-1934 GCF_013421635.1 Streptomyces sp. UH6
GGCAAGCGAACGGCACGCTGGAGCTGGGTGGTCTGGCTGCTCCTCCCCACCCTGTTCCTGGTCGGCTGCGGCCGCAGGGGCGGCGGGAACGACCGCGGCGGCGGACTGGAGATCCCGGGCATCGGGATCGAGATCACCAGCGGCGGCAGCAGCAGTGGCGGAGGCGGCAGCGGCGGCGACACGAGTGGCGGCGGCAGCGGTGGCGGTGACGCGAGCGGCGGCACCGTCGGCGGCTCCGGTGGTGACCCCGGGGACGCCACCCGGGCGCCGGCCGCCGAACGGACCGATCCGGCCCAGGAGGCGTTCCGGGCGGTCGACACCGGCAGCTGCCTGCCCGTGCACAGGAACGGCGAGGAGTGGAGCGCCGACGTTCCGCCCTCCTCGGTGAGCTGCCACACCGAGCGGGCCGACCTCTTCTACGTGACGGCCGTCCACCCCACGTCCACGAGCTGTCCGACCGGCGTGGGCCGCACGGCGTGGAGCCACCGGTCGTCCGTCACCGGCGAGACCACCACCCTGTGCCTCAACCGGGTCTGGGTGAAGAACTACTGCGTGCTCGCCCAGCAGGAGGGCGACGCGATCACCTCCATCGGCGACACCAGCGCCGTGGACTGCGACGCCACCCAGGTGCCCGTCCCCTACAACCAGGTCCTCGTCGTCGACGCCGCGTACAAGGCCCCGGCCGGCGCCGACGCCGACAACTGCGTGACCGGGGCGAACGACCGCCGCCGGTACTGGTCCCTGATCGCCGACGGCGGCGACACCCTCGTCTGCTTCCGGGGCCGCTCGTAGGCCCGCCGCGCCCGCCCGCCCGCGGAGCCCGGGGCCGGTTGACCCCGGCCCCCTCCCTGCGCCTAAGGTCGTTGCCCTGCGCGGAAGTTGGGGGTGAGGGCGATGAACCGGGGCGGACCGGTGGGGCCGACGTGGCGGAAGCCGTCGCCGCTCGGCTTCGGGGCGGCCGTCGACGCGGTCACCAACGTCGCCGCGCCGCTGCTCGCGGGCTTCTCGGTCGCCGCGATCGGCGTCGTCGGCGCGGACAGCGACAAGTTCCGCTGGCCCGGCCCCTCCCTGCTGTGCCTGACCGTGTCGGCGCTCCTGTTCGTCACCTGCGTGCAGTTCGGCTTCCACGCGCGGCGGCACCTGTACTCGTACGCGGACCTCACCGCCTGGTGGACCGAGGAGGAGCTCGCGGACGACGACCGCCGGCGCCTCCTCCGCGCGGAACAGCACCACAACTTCGACCTGTGGGACCGCTGGCGGGGCCTCGCCTACGTTGCGTACAGCGGCGGGCTGGTGGTGCTGTGGACGGGGGTGGCGCTGGTGCTCGTGCCCCCGGGACCGGGTACGGCCTCCGGAGCGGCCTTCCGCTGGGCGGCCTGCGCGGTCGCGGCGTGCGCCGCCGTGGGCGAGGTCGTGTGGAGCACGTACGAGCCGCTGCGCCGCCGGCTCGACCGACGCCGGCTTCTGCGAGGAAACCCATGACCGACGACACGACGGGACCGGCCGAGCGGGACGACGACGAGCCGTCCCCCCGGGCGATACGACGGACCATCTCCCACGGAGGGGCGTCCCCGGTCGTCCCCTGCCCTGCCTGCCACCACGCGCGGACGCACCACCCCGACTGCGAACTGGCCTCCCTGCCCGTGGCGGAAGCGGCCCTGCTCGGCCACGAGGAGGCGCTCCGACGCGTCCGGACGCCGGAGGACGCCGCGGTGCCGGACACCGCGGTGCCGGATACCGCGTTGCCGGCCGCCGCTGTGCCGGATACCGCGTTGCCGGACACTGCGGCGCCGCAGCCCGGAGCGCAGTGCCCGGCCTGCCACCACGACGTGACGCACCACCCCCGCTGCGAGCTGGCGGTCCTGTCCGTCGAGGCCGCGGCGGCCCTCGGGTACGAGGAGGCACGCCACCGCGTGTGGCTCCTCGAAGGCGCC
>NZ_JACADT010001044.1:0-1926 GCF_013421635.1 Streptomyces sp. UH6
TTCGCCCTCGCCGGACGCGCCCTGGCCGCATCGATCGCCGCGGTGGCCGCGCTGGTCGAGATAGAGGTCGCGGTGATCGGCGGGGGAGTGGCCGAGTCCGGCGACGTCCTGTTCACCCCCCTGCGCGAGGCGCTCCCGGAGTACGCGACGTTGTCCTTCACCAGCGGACTGCGGGTCGTGCCGGCGCTGACCGGCTCGGACGCCGGGCTGATCGGCGCCGCGGCGGCCGCGCTGGGACGCCTGGGGGGATGAACGGAGGCGGCGCCGATACCGTTCCGGCTTCCCTGTCCGGCGGGCTGCCGTGTCAGGCCGGCTTACGTGTCAGGCCGGCTTACGTGTCCGGCCCGCGGAGGCCGAATCCGATCGATTACGGCCGATCGTGACCGAGCCGTCGTCCGTCGGGCGGGTTGCGTGACCGGTGAGCCCGTCGCGCTGTTGTAGCGGCATGAAGAAGCGCAGCATGCTCGCCATCGCCTCCTTCGCCGCCGGGTGCGTCCTCGCGGCGGTCTCCCCCTCCCACGCGGAGGGGGAGGAGGCCGAACGTCCCGTCGAGGACGTGCGCGGCACGGTGGAGGAGCTCACCGGCGACGACAGCATCGCCCGCCACGAGGTCTTCGGACCGTCCGCCGACACCACCGTCCACGACGGGGTCGCCTACCTGGAGGGCCTGGAGACCCTGCAGGCGCTGGAAGCCCTCGAGGCGCTGCCGGCCCCCGACGCGGGGCTGTGGCCCGCCGTCTGACGTATCGCGTCGCGCGGCGGGCGGACCACCGGCCCGCCCGCCGCCGCCACCGTGATCCCTCCGTGCTCCCCCGTTGCCCCCTCAACTGCGGCTGGTTTCCGATGCAGGATGGGGCGGGCACGTCACATTCGTCCGGAGAAGACGAAGATCCGGAGAAGAGGGGGAACAGTGATCGTCTGGATCAACGGCGCGTTCGGCGCGGGCAAGTCCAGCACCGCCAGGGAGCTGCTGGACCTGATGCCCGACAGCGCGCTCTTCGATCCCGAGGTGGTCGGCGGCGCGCTCACCCACATGCTGCCGCCCAAGCACCTCGCCGGGATCGACGATTTCCAGGACCTGCCGATCTGGCGGCGGCTGGTGGTGGACACCGCGGCCGCGATGCTCTCGGAACTCGGCGGCACCCTGGTCGTTCCCATGACTCTGCTGCGCCAGGAGTACCGCGACGAGATCTTCGGTGGCCTCGCCGCGCGCCGGATCACCGTCCGCCATGTGGTGCTCACCCCGGCGGAAACGATTCTCCGTCAGCGGATCGCGGACGCCGAGGCGCCTGACGCACTGCCCGACGCCGAGCGGCGCGTGCGCCAGTGGCGCCAGGACCACATCGAGCCGTACCTGGCCGCGCTGGGCTCCTGGCTGGCCGCCGACGCCCATCCCGTGGACAACGGCACCCTCACCCCCCAGCAGACCGCGGGCCGGATCGCCCGGGCGGTCGGCACCGGGGAGGCGGCCGTCTGCGACATCGTGCAGACCCCCGAACCCAGCGCCGAGACGGTGGCCTCCGGGGTGCTGCTCTTCGACGAGCAGGACCGGTTCCTGCTCGTCGACCCCACCTACAAGCCGGGCTGGGAGTTCCCCGGCGGGGTGGTCGAACAGGGGGAGGCGCCCGCACAGGCGGGGGTGCGCGAGGTGGCCGAGGAGACCGGGCTGCGCCTGGCCGGCGCACCGAGGCTGCTGGTCGTCGACTGGGAGTCGCCCCGGCCCCCCGGATACGGCGGGCTGCGGTTCCTGTTCGACGGCGGACGACTGAGGGGCGACGCCGCCGCCCGGGTGATCCTGCCCGGTCCCGAGCTGCGCGGCTGGCGGTTCGTCACGGAGACGGAGGCCGCCGAACTGCTGCCGCCGGTGCGCTACCGGCGGCTCCACTGGGCGCTGCGCGCGCGGGAACGGGGGGCGGCGATGTACCT
>NZ_JACADT010001045.1:0-1922 GCF_013421635.1 Streptomyces sp. UH6
AAGGCCATCGAGATCAAGACCCACCCGTCGTTCCTGGCACTGCCGTTGAGGGCCCTGGCCGACGCCGCGCTGGCGCGGGCCAGGGCGCTGGGGGCGGATCACGCCGACTTCCGGTTCGAGCGGGTGCGCAGCGCGGCCTGGCGGCTGCGGGACGCTCGGCCGGCCGGGTCCTCGGACACCACCGACCTGGGGTACGCGGTGCGCGTGGTGCACGGCGGCGCGTGGGGCTTCGCCTCCGGCGTGGACCTCACCATGGACGCCGCCGCCAAGGTGGCCTCGCAGGCGGTGGCGATGGCCAGGCTGACCGCGAAGGTGATCGCGGCCGCCGGGTCCGACGAGAGGGTGGAGCTGGCGGACGAGCCGGTGCACGCCGAGCGGACCTGGGTGTCGGCGTACGGGATCGACCCGTTCGAGGTGCCGGACGAGGAAAAGTCGGGTCTGCTGGCCGAGTGGAGCGCCGGGCTGCTCGCCGCCGACGGCGTCGACCACGTGGACGCCTCGCTGCTGACCGTCCACGAGAACAAGTTCTACGCGGACACCGCGGGGACCGTCACCACCCAGCAGCGGGTCCGGCTCCACCCGCAGTTCAACGCCGTCTCGGTCGACGGGTCCACCGGCGAGTTCGACTCGATGCGCACCCTGGCGCCGCCCGCCGGGCGTGGCTGGGAGTACCTGACCGGCACCGGCTGGGACTGGGCGGCGGAGCTCGCCGAGATCCCGGAGCTGCTGCGCGAGAAGATGCGCGCCCCGAGCGTGAAGGCGGGCGTGCACGACCTGGTCGTCGACCCGTCGAACCTCTGGCTGACCATCCACGAGTCGATCGGCCACGCCACCGAGCTGGACCGCGCGCTCGGTTACGAGGCGGCCTACGCGGGCACCTCGTTCGCCACCTTCGACCAGCTCGGCACGCTGAGGTACGGCTCCGAGAAGATGAACGTCACCGGGGACCGCACCGCCGAGCACGGGCTGGCGACCGTCGGCTACGACGACGAGGGCGTGGCCGGGCAGTCCTGGGACCTGGTCAAGGACGGCGTGCTGGTCGGCTACCAGCTCGACCGGCGGATGGCGAGGCTGACCGGCTTCGAGCGGTCCAACGGCTGCGCCTTCGCCGACTCCCCCGCCCATGTGCCGGTCCAGCGGATGGCCAACGTGTCGCTGCTGCCGGACCCGGCGGGGATGTCCACCGAGGACCTGATCGGCGGCGTCGACAACGGCATCTACGTGGTGGGCGACCGGTCGTGGTCCATCGACATGCAGCGCTACAACTTCCAGTTCACCGGGCAGCGCGCCTACCGGATCAGGGGCGGGCGGCTCGACGGCCAGGTCCGGGACTTCGCCTACCAGGGCGTCACCCCGCAGTTCTGGGGGTCCATGGAGGCGGTAGGCGGTCCCCAGACCTATGTGCTGGGCGGCGCGTTCAACTGCGGCAAGGCCCAGCCCGGTCAGATCGCGGCCGTCTCGCACGGCTGCCCGTCAGCACTTTTCCGGGGCGTCAACATCTTGAACACCACGCAGGAGGCCGGTCGATGAGCCCGCGTACCAACAAGCCGCACGAGATCGTCGAGCGCGCCCTGGAGCTGTCCCGGGCCGACGGATGCGTCGTGATCGCGGACGAGACGTCGAGCGCCCGCCGCCTCCGCGCGGACCGCGAGGGTCAGCAGCTCGTACCCCACGCCCTCGCCGACCGGCAGCGGCGCGTCCAGTCCCGCCTTGCGGGCCCGGGAGGCCAGCTTGGCGGCGAGCGCGAGCGCCGGCTGCCCCAGCGGCACCCCCTCGGTGACCGAGGACCGCTGCTTCTCGACCGCCTTGGTCCGCAGCCAGTGCTCCTCGACCTCCTCCGGGGTGGCCGCCGACTCCTCCCCGAAGACGTGCGGATGCCGGTGGATCAGCTTGGCGACCAGACCGCCCGCCACGTCGTCGAC
>NZ_JACADT010001046.1:0-1926 GCF_013421635.1 Streptomyces sp. UH6
GACGAGCGGAACCTGCCGCTGCTCGTCGACTGGCGAGCACCGGCGGCGCGTCCCTTCCACGCGGCGACGGCCGCCCCTCCCGGATCGCCCCCGGCCGGACGCCGAGCCGTTCGATCCGCCAGGCCCCCCGCCGCGCCACCAAGAGGCTGTGCACGATCACCGTCCGCCCCGCTCCGGAGCCCGCCACGAGCCCGCCGGCCGACGGCCGGAGCTGATGCCCCCGCGCCCGGTAGCCTGCCGTCGTGGAAGACAGGGAAGTGTCCCTCGAGGACAGGGAGGTGTTCCTCGGCGGGGTGAACCCGGTCGTCCGCGAGGGTGACGTGGTCCGCCGGCCGGCCGGGGAGTGGAGCCCCACCGTCCAGCGCCTGCTCGCCCATCTGCGGCGCGCGGGTTTCGCGGGCGCCCCGCGCCCGTACGGGATCAGCGGGGACGGCACGGAGGAACGCGTCGCGTTCCTGCCCGGCGAGGTCGGACACGACTTCGGCGCACCGCAGGTGAGGAGCGACGCCTCGCTCACCGCCATGGCGAGGCTGCTCCGTGCCTTCCACGACGCCACGCAGGACTTCCCGCGGCATCCGGACGACGTCTGGCAACTGCCGCCGCGCGAGCCGGCGGAGGTCATCTGCCACGGTGACGCCGCCACCTACAACACGGTGTTCGCCGGAGGCCTGCCGGTGGCCCTGATCGACTTCGACACCGCCCACCCGGCCCCGCGCCTGTGGGACGTCGCCTACACCGCCTACCGGTTCGTCCCGCTGTACGCCCCCGACGAGGAGGCGCTCACCCTGCCGGTGCCCGAGGCGCTCCGCCGGCTCCGTCTGTTCGCCGACGCGTACGGGCTGTCCGGCGCGGAGCGGGCCGAACTGCCCGCGGTCACGGCGGAGCGGCTGAGGGCGCTGGTGGACTGGATGCACGCGCACGCGGCCGCGGGCCATCCGGCGTTCGCCCGTCACGTCTCGGAGGGGCACGACCGCCGCTACCTGACCGACGCCCGGTGGATCGAGGAGACCTTCACCGGCCGGATCGTCCCGGGACCGGCGACCTGACGGCCTCCGGTCCGATCAGGTCTCCGGTCTGCTCCGGCCGCCCGGGCCGGAGACGGGCTCCGGCCGGGCGGGGGAGAGGGGCGGATCCCCGAAGGACGGTCAGGGCCGGTGAGGCCGGGCGGGGACGAAGTACCTGGTGAGCGCCCAGTCGGCGATGCGATGTCCGACCCGGTTGCCGACGATGTCCGCCGTCCGGGTGTGGATGCCGGCGAACACCCGGGCGTCGATCACGTCGCGGTCGTAGTCGGCGGCGTACTCGTAGTGCCGGGTCGACCCGCCGCGCACCGAGCGGACCGTGAAGTCGATCCGGTCGTCGCCCAGCAGCCTGGTCAGGGTGCCCGTCAGCGCCCCGGCGGTGGTGGCGTGCCCGCTCAGGTAGTCGGGGTGGGCGGGGGTCGGCAGCAGCGGCTCCCAGCCGGTGTCCGGCTCGGTGTCCGGATTGCCGTCCTGGTCCGCCAGACGGATCGCGGTGATCGGCCGCCACGTCCCGTAGTGCAGCTTGGCGTCCCAGGAGGCGACGATGCCGTCGGCCTGCGCGGCGTGCGCCGCCGCGTACAGGCGGGCCGTGTCGGCGATGTCGAGGCCGCGCCGGGCCGCCTGGTCGGCGAGGGCGCCCGGGATGTCCAGTTCGGTGAAGAAGCGCGCGGTGTCGGTCTGTCGGGGCGTACGCACCGTGCTGTCCAGCGCCCCGTACGCCTTGACCTCGTCGAGGTCCCGCGCGTAGCGGGCGGAGGCCGGCGGGGGCGGCGGGCCCGGACGGAACATGTCGGGGGAGTGGAGCAGCAGGGGGCGCATCCGGCCCAGCCAGGCGTTGGAGAAGGGGGCGAACGCGGGCGGGGTCGGCCGCCAGATCCCCGGCACGGGCGGCCGGTCGAAGGAC
>NZ_JACADT010001047.1:0-1924 GCF_013421635.1 Streptomyces sp. UH6
GGCGCGCGGGCCGCTGGGCATGCTCCGCGAGGGCGACGACCCGGTCGTGCGCCGGGCGCTGCGGGACGTCGGGGTGGAGGACTGGGCCGACCGCGACGTCGACGCCCTCTCCGGGGGCGAGCGGCAGCGCGTCCGGCTCGCGATGGCGCTCGCCCAGGACACCCGCGTCCTGCTGCTCGACGAGCCGACCACCTACCTGGACCTGCACCACCAGCTCGACGTGCTGCAGACGGTGGTCCGGCTGCGCGAGGAGCGCGGTCTGACCGTGGTGATGGTGTTGCACGACCTCGCCCACGCCGCCCGCTTCGCGGAGCGCGTCGTCGCCCTGCGGGACGGTCGGGTGGCGGCGGACGGACCGCCCCGGCAGGTCGTCACCCCCGGCCTGCTGGCGGACGTGTTGAGGGTGGCCGGCCGGGTGGGCCGTGATCCGCAGGGGGGGTGGCCGGTGTGTTACCCAGATCACCCTCTGCCCTCTAGAATATGAAAATCATATTCATCTAGAGTTCGTGACGCGGCGCTCACCCGAACGCCGCGTCTCCCCGGAACAGAAGGAGAACTCATGGACAACGAGTCGGTCTTCGCCCCCATCGCGGACCCGGGCCAGCTGGCCCACGACTCCGCCTCCCACTCCAACGCGCTCGTCGAGAACCCCTTCGACGACACCGAGGAGTAACCGAGGACCCCACCCCTCGACCGTGGGTCCGTCCGGCTCCGTCCGGGCGGGCCCACGCCCCGTCCCGCAACCCGTTTGTCAGGAGGTCGCCGTGTTCCGCAGCCGACTCGCACCCGGTGTCGAGGTCTTCCCCGTCCCCGGGCGGGGCCTCGCCCTGCGCACCGACTCAGGGGAGTTCCTGAGCGTCAGGACCGCGGCAGCCGACCACGCCGCCCTCCTGTCCCTGCTCTCCGGCAGGACCGACACTCCCTCGGACGCCGAACTGGACCGGCTCCTGCGGGCGTTCGGGGAAGCCGGTTATCTGGCCGAGCACTCACCGGAAGCGGCGAGCCCCCAGTGGCCCGCCGCCCGCCGCGCGGTCCGTCTCCTGGGCGACGCGGTCCTCACGGAACCGCTCGCCGCCTGCCTGACCGGCCTGGGCGCCGAGCCCAGGACCGATCCGCCCGCCGCGGACTCCGCCGCTTCGCCGGCCGCCCTCGGCGATCTGCTGCACGGTGATCCCGCCGCCGTCGTGTGGTGCCTCGACGGACCCGTGCCCGACGGCCTGTGGGACGCGGCGGACCTGCTGCCCGAGCACGGTGTCGCCTGGTTCCGCTGCCACCGCGAGGGCCGGCAGGCGTACGTCGAACCGCTCGCCGCCGCCCGCGGGGACGTGACGTCCGCGCACGTACGCCTCCGGCGGCTCGCCGCCACCCCCGCCCACCGGGAACTGGCGGCCTACTGGAGCGGACCCCGCACGTCGGGCGCCACGGAAAGACTCACCGGACCCGCGGCCGGGCTGCTAGCGGCACTGCTGGCCGACGACCTCGTCCGCTGGGCCACCGACGCCCCCGGCACGACGGGACTCCCGGCACGACGCCGACTGCGGAAGGTCGACCTGCGCACCCTCACGGTCACCGAGCACCCCGTGCTGCCCGTGCCGGACGTCGCGCCCATGCCGAGGAAGGACGGATGAGGCGGACCGGCGCGGCCGTCGGCCGGCTCGCCACCGACGTGGTCCTCCCCGCCGGGGACGGCCCGTTCCCCGCCGTCCTGATCCGCACCCCCTACGACCGGACCCGGCACCTGCCCGAGGCACGCGGCTGGGCCCGCCACGGGTTCGCCGCCGTGGTCCAGGACGTACGGGGCCGGTTCGGGTCGGCGGGGTCGGCGGGGGAGCGGCAGGCGGGGGAGTGGCGGCCGTACGCGCACGAACTCACCGACGGCACGCGGACCTCCCGCTGGATCCGCCGTCAGCCGTGGAGCGACGGG
>NZ_JACADT010001048.1:0-1922 GCF_013421635.1 Streptomyces sp. UH6
ACTCGCCGCCGAGCAGGCACGGCAGCTCCCGGAGCCGGCGACCGCCTGAACCTCGCCTCCCCCATCGTCTTCCGGCCGCGGCGCTCACGCCCCCCTGGGCGCCGCGGCCCCTGGAACTCCCGTCCGGCGCGGCCTCAGCCCGGCCGGCGCCCGGCGGGAAGAACAAGCGAGCCCACCCCATGCGCCTGATCACCACGTACACGTCACCCACCACCGGTCTGCGCCCCCTCGGCGACACCAGCTGGCACCGCCACGCCGCCTGCCAGGACCTGCACCCCGAGGACGCCGACGAGCTCTTCTTCCCCCTGCCCCGCGACCACGACGCCATCGCCGAGGCGAAGACCCTGTGCGCCTCCTGCCCGGTGCGGCGGGACTGCCTGAACTCCGCCCTCGAGAACGGCGACAAGGACGGAATCTGGGGCGGCCTGACCGAGTCCGACCGGCAGCCCTGGCACGACGGCCTGCCCCAGCGGCTGGACCACCAGCGCGTCCTGGCGGTCTTCAACGGCCGCTACGTCCACCTCACCACGAAGGAGCGGGACGTCGTCATCGGCCACGCCTACGTCCGCGGCTGGAAGGCGGACCGGCTCGCCGTCGCCCTGCAGGTCAGCCAGCCCCACGCCCGCGACCTCCTCACCGAGGCCGCCTACAAGATCGACCACCGGGACCGCACCCTCGGCGTACCGCCGCAGCCGAAGAAGCGGCGCACCAAGCGGCAGCAGCAGTCCCAGCCGCCGACCACGACGCCTCCGGCCGCCGAACAGCGCGGCTCCCTGCCGGTCCAGCCCCAGTCCGTCCCGGTGCCGCCGGCCAGGCACGGCTCGTTCGGAAAGGTCGCATGAAACCCCTCGCCCTCCCCCTCGACGCCGGCCTGGACCTGTCCACGCTCCTCACCGTCGGCATCCCCACCGCCGCGGCGGCGCTCGGCCTCACCAGCTGGGCGCTGCTTCGCCGACGCAAGGCGCGCCCACGGACCGCGTCGGCACCGTCGAGCAGCCTGGCGGTCAAGATGGCCGCGCTGGCCGCGCTCGGCTGCACCGCCTACAGCGCGGACACCAGCTGGCGCTTCGCCGAGGACTACCTCAACATCGCCGGCACCGCCGAGCGGGTAGCCATGTTCGCCTCCGCGGAACTCGCCCTCTTCGCCACCGCGCTGATGGCACGGCAGAACATGACCACCCAAGGAGCGGCGGGTGTGCCGGGCACCCTGGTGTGGATCATCACCAGCGTGCAGATCATCCCGGCGTACGCCGAGAGCGGCCTGGTCGGCGGCACGGTCCGGGCGTTCGTCGGCCCGGTGATGGCGGCGACGCTGTGGCACCTGGCCATGGGCATCGAGCTGCGCCTGAAGTCCCCCGGCACCGCCTCCAGCGGCCTGCTCGTCACCCTCGGCCGGGAGGCACGCGAGCGGCTCCTGTCCCGCCTCGGCATCGCCGCGCGGGACCGCGACGCCGCCCAGATCACCCGTGACCGCGCCACCCAGCGAGCCGTCGCCCTCGCAGCGCGGCTCGCCGAGCTGAGCCCGGAGCAGCGGACGAGCCGCCAGGGCCAGCGGCTGACACGCCGCCTGTCCAAGGCGATCGGCCGGGCCGGCATCGGGACCGACCTGGCCCAGCGCGCCCAACTCCTGGAGCAGCTCGCCGCCCGCCGGCACGCCCTCGCACTGGCCACCGTGCCGCTCCCCTCACCCTGGTCACCGGAGCCCGACACGACGGGACCGGTCCCCTCGGCGCCAACGGGGACCGCCCCCTTGGAGAAGTCGGCCGCCCGGACCGAACCTCGCCCACGACCGGTCCCCGCCGGGGACCGGTCCCCCGGAATCGAGGCACCCGAACAGGGACCGAAGACGGGGACCGAGCAGTCCAACAGGCTCACCGGGGACCGGGGACCGGGCGGGACCGACCGGGGGACCGAACCCACCG
>NZ_JACADT010001049.1:0-1922 GCF_013421635.1 Streptomyces sp. UH6
GGGCGTGGACGCCGGGTCCTACGCACCGGCGCGGCCCATAGCGGGATCGCTGGCCGCGCTGCTGCCCTACCTGGCCGCGGCCGTGTGCACGCTGGGCATCCTCTACAACGTGCTGGCCGGCCGCAGCGTGGACCAGGTCGTGCTGCTCACGGCCGGTGCCGTGGTCCTGGCGCTGCTGGTCCGGCAGGGCATCATGCTGCTCGACAACATGGCGCTCACCGAGAAGCTGGCCGAGAACGAGAACCACTTCCGTTCCCTCGTCCAGGGCTCCAGCGACGTCATCATGATCGCCGCGCCCAACGGCCGCCTGAAATACGTCAGCGACGCCTCCGAGGGCGTGTACGGCCTTTTCCCGGAGGAACTGGTCGGCCGGGAGCTGGCCGGTCTGATCCACCCCGAGGACCTGCCGGCCGTCCTGCACGAACTGCGCCGCTTCCTCGCCGCCGGCCCGCCCGCCGACCCCACCACCCGGATCGAGTACCGCTTCCGCAGCGGCGACGGGGGCTGGCTCAACGTCGAGTCGACGGTCAACCGGCACCAGGGCGGCCTGATCCTCAACAGCCGGGACGTGACCGAACGGGTGCGCCTCCAGGCGCAGTTGCAGCACAGTGCCGAGCACGACGCGCTCACCGACCTGCCCAACCGCGCGCTGTTCACCCGGCGGGTCGGGCAGGCCCTCTCCGGCCGGAGGCAGTCCGACCAGGGCACGGCGGTGCTCTTCATCGACCTCGACGGGTTCAAGGCGGTCAACGACACCATCGGGCACCAGGCCGGGGACGAGCTCCTCGTCCAGGCCGCCCGCCGCCTCCAGGAGGCCGTCCGGCAGGGCGACACCGCCGCCCGCCTCGGCGGGGACGAGTTCGCCGCGCTGATCCTCGGCGGCGGCGTGAGCGACCGGACCGCCCGTGAGGGCCACATCCTGGAGCTCGCCGACCGGCTGCGGGTACGGCTCTCCCAGCCCTACGAGATCGACGGCAACGACGTCCGGGTGGCCGCCTCCATCGGTGTGGCCTTCGCCGAACCCGGCCTGGGTGCGGGAGAACTGCTGCGCAACGCGGACCTCGCGATGTACCGGGCCAAGGCGGCCGGCAAGGACCGCGTCGAGCTCTACGCGCCCCAGATGCAGCAGGACGTGGTGCGCAGGGCCGAGGTCGCCGCCCGGCTGCGGACCGCCCTGCACGAGGGCGAGTTCACCCTGCTCCACCAGCCGATGGTCTCGCTGGCCGACGGCCGGATCACCGCCCTCTCGGCCCAGGCCCGCTGGCGGTCCGCGCAGGGCGCGCTGTTCACGCCCGCCGAGTTCCTGCGGGCCGCCGAGGAGGGCGACCGGACGGCCGAACTCGGCCGCTGGGTGCTGGAGGAGGCCGTCGTCCAGGCCGCCGACCGGTCCCGGGCCGGCCTGCGCACCCCGGTGGCGGTACGGATCGCCGCCCGACGCCTGCTCGACCGGTCGTTGCCGCTCACCTCGATAGAGGCGCTGCTGACCCGGCACGGACTGGCGCCCGGGTCGCTGATGATCGAACTCACCGGACTTGACCCGCGGATCCCGCTGGACGACCTCGAGCGCCGCCTCACGGCGTTGCGCCGTCTGGGCGTCCGGTTCGCCCTGGACGGCTTCGGCACCGGCTACGGATCCATCACCGCGCTGCGGCGGCTGCCGGTGGAGGCGCTCAAGCTCGACCGGAGCCTCGTTGAAGGCGTGGTGGAGTCCGCCCGCCTGCACAAGATCACCAGCGGGCTGCTGCGGATCGCCGCCGACCTCGGCATGCAGACCGTCGCCGAGGGCGTGGACCTGCCCGACCAGGCGGGCGTCCTGCGCGCCATGGGCTGCACCCACGGCATGGGCGGCGCCTTCTCCGCCCCGCTGGACGAGTACCGGGTCCGCCGGCTGCTCGTCGACGGGCACTGCCCGGCCCCCGCCG
>NZ_JACADT010000105.1:0-10352 GCF_013421635.1 Streptomyces sp. UH6
CGTGGCGGCCGAGACCGACGAGCGCGCCGAGTACCTCGGCCGCGCCTTCGTCCTGGGGCAGATCGTCATGCGGACCTCCGACTGGTTCACGCTGCTGCCCACCGCCGAGGAGGCCGCGCGGCACCGGTACGGGCCCGCCGAGGAGGCGTTCGTGCGCGAGCGGCTCGACCCGCAGCTGGTCGGCGGGCCGGACACGGTGCGCGGGCGGCTGGCCGCGCTCGTCGAGCAGACCGGCGCGGACGAGGTCATGGCCCTGTCGATGATCAGCGATCACGCCGAGCGGGTGCGCTCCTACGAGCTGCTCAGGCAGGCGCTCGAGGACCTGCGGTCCGGTGGGGCTGGTGGCTCCGAGACCGCGCATGCTACGGTCCATTCCATCAAAATGAACTAGCTGGTTCAATTCACCTGATGGACGAGTTCACTGAACGAGGAGAGTGTCATGAGTGAATCCCAGGAGGCCCGGCTCGATCCGGCGCTCCTGAGGCTGCTCTGGGTCCTGGTGCTGGGCGCGGTCCTGGCGCTGCTCGACGCGACGGTGGTCAACGTCGGCATCGACTCCCTGGGCAAGGAGTTCGACTCGCCGCTGTCGACGATCCAGTGGGTCGCCACCGGCTATCTGCTGGCGGTGGCCGTCATGGTCCCGGTCTCCGGCTGGGCGATCGACCGCTTCGGCGGGCGCGCCGTCTGGCTGAGCGGCCTCGGCCTGTTCCTCGTCGGCTCCCTGCTCACGGGCTTCTCGTGGAACACCGAGTCGCTCATCGTCTTCCGGGTCCTCACCGGCTTCGGCGGCGGGGTCCTCGAACCCACCATGCTGACGCTGCTGGCGCGCGCCGCGGGGCCCGCCCGCACCGGGCGAGTCATGGGCCTGATGTCACTGCCGCTGATGCTCGGACCGGTCATCGGCCCCGTCGTCGGAGGTGTCGTCCTCGAGTGGCTGAACTGGCAGTGGCTCTTCTTCTTCAAGGTGCCCATCGGCATCCTCGCCGTCCTGCTCGCGCTCAAGGTGGTGCCCGGCGCGGAGAAGGGCCAGAGCCAGGGGCAGCCCCTCGACCTGCTCGGCGTCCTGCTGCTGTGCCCCGGCTTCGCCGCCCTGATGTTCGCCTTCTCGCAGGCCGCCGGCGGCGCCGGCTTCGGCCAGACCAAGGTCGTCGTCGGCCTCGTCGTCGGCGCGGTGCTGATCGTCGGGTACGTCGTCCACGCCCTCGGCACCAAGATCGCACCGCTGATCGACATGCGCCTCTTCTCCAGCTCGGGCTTCTCCGCGAGCGTCGCGGCGATGTTCCTCGTCGGCGGCATGCTCTACTCGCTGCTGTTCCTCGTCCCGCTCTACTACCAGCAGGTCCGGGGCAACGGCGTCCTCGCCGCCGGCCTCCTCCTCGCCCCGCAGGGCATCGGGGCGCTCGTCGGCATGCCACTGGCCGGACGGCTCAGCGACAAGCTCGGCGCGAAGCTCCTGGTCCCCGGCGGCGCGGCCCTCGTGGGCCTGGGCACCATCGGGTACACGCAGGCCGGCCCGGACAGCAACCTCGTCCTGCTCGCCGTGTGCTCGGTGATCTCCGGCTTCGGCCTCGGCATGGTCGGCGCGCCGGCCCTCGCCTCCGTCTACCGCACCGTGCCGCCCAGCTCCGCGGCCGGCGCCTCCAGCGCCCTGATGATCCTCAACCAGATCGGCGGCTCCATGACCGTCGCCCTGGTCGCCTGGGCCCTGGCGAGCCAGACCCTGGCGAGCGACCTCGTCACCGGCTTCCACCACGCGTTCTGGTGGGTCGTCGGCGCCGCGGGCGTCGTGCTCCTGGCCGGGCTGCTGCTCCCGGGCAGGCCCGAGCCGCAGCCCGCGGCCGGGACGCCGCGGGCCGACGCGAACGAGCCGGTCACCGGCCACGCCTGAACCGGCAGCGACTCGACCGTGCCGTCGTCGAGGACGCCCGCGTCGCGGAGGAGGGTGACGAAGTCGTCGATCGTGTGCATCACGCGGATCCACCGACGAGCGGGCCACCGAGATTCTGCTGGACTGGACTCGGTCACCACAGGCGTTCGACGCCGCCTTCGGCGACAGCGCGTCACCGACCCAGCTCCAGCACCAGGACCTGCTCTCGCAGGCACTCGAACAGCGCGCCGGGGAGACGTGACGGCACGTGTCTGAGACGGCCCCTGCTGAGGCAACCATGACGCGCACGCATGGCGGGGTCCCCGAATTGGAGGAGGTGGTGGTCTGGATCGAAGTGCCGCCCTCGGTGTCTGCTTGTCTTCGGATTGGTCGGAGCGGAAGGGGACGGGTATGCCGCTGGAGTTCGGGTTGTGGCGGGTCGACGACAAGCCGGTGCGGGTCACGACGAAGCCGATGCCGCTGGAATCCCGGCTCGAGGACCTGATCGAGGCCGATCCGGCGATCCTGGGTAAACCTCTGCTGCTGATTGGCCGCCAGGTGCCGACGCCGTACGGCAAGGTAATCGACCTCCTTGGCATCGATGCCGAGGGTAGCCTGCACGTGCTGGAGCTCAAACGGGATCGCACGCCTCGGGACGTGGTGGCGCAGGTCCTCGACTACGGCTCGTGGGTGCAGGAGCTGACCAACGAGCAGATACGCGAGATTTACGGCACGTACGCCCGCCGGAAAGGTCTCGCGGAGGAGTTGGACGAGGCGTTCTCGCTCACCTTCGGTGGCAGCCCGCCGGAGGCGTTGAACTCCACCCACTCCCTGACCGTCGTCGCGAGTGAGATCGATGCCGCGACGGAGCGGATTGTCAGTTACCTGGCATCCGGATTTGGGGTGCCGGTCAATGTCTTGTTCTTCCGGTACTTCGAGGATGAAGGACGTTCCTACCTGGCCCGTACCTGGCTGATAGACGATGCCGATGCCTCGGTGCCGTCCGCTGGGACGAAGGGCCGCGGAAAGCAGGAGCTGTGGAACGGGACGGACTGGTACGCGTCGTTCGGTGACGAGACTGGTGGCCGCAGCTGGGAGGACGCACTGCGCTACGGGTTCGTGTCCGCCGGTGGCGGGGAGTGGTTCTCCCGCACGATTCGGTCTCTGCCGCTGGGTGCGCGCGTGTTCACCCACATTCCCAAGGTGGGATACGTGGGCGTCGGCACCGTCACCGGAGAGCCGCAGCCGTTCGACGAGGCCGTCCTCGCGGTTGACGGCGAGGAGCGGCCGATGTCCGACCTCCCTCTGGCGGGTGTTTACCGATCCGGCGGCGGGGTCGCGCAGCAGGATGGGGAGGACCGCCGGGAGTGGATCGTGCCGGTCATGTGGGAACACGCCGTGCCCCGGACGGAGGCGCTGTGGCGCACGGGTTTCTTCGCCAACCAGAACTCCGCCTGCAAGCTCCGCGCCCGCTTCACCATTGAGGAGGTCTCCCGCCACTTCGGTGTCGTCGCAGATCCCGGTGGCGCCTGAGGAACCAGGACAACCGCGGACCTTGCCCTCCCGGGCCAGCATCGCCCGCCGCCCGGCCCCGTGGACCCGTGGGCCGGTGGACGGGAGTGAAGGCACTGTCGCCCGCCGGACGGTACCGGATCCGGAATCAGTCCTCCGGCGGCGGATCCAGGATCACGTCGGAGACATCCCAGCCACCTTTGACGGCCGGTCCGTTCTGACCCATCGTGCAGGCGGCCGCCGATGTCGAGTCCGTGGGCGTCCACGCGCCGTACACCCTCACCGGCGGTTTGTCGTTGGAGACCCAGCAGTCGACCCAGACCCGGAAGAATCCGGTGCCGCCCGTGCAGGTTACGACGAAGTTGTAGAAGGAATGGTAGCGCTCAGGGGCGCACTTGTTCGGCAGTGCCTGTGCGGTGCTCGCACCGACGCCGACGAGGGTGAGCGCGGCCATGGTGGCCGCGGTGAGTAAGGCGGCGATGCTTCTGCGCATGTGTGGCTCCCTCGTGGGGGTGCTCCGCCCGGACGGACGGCGGAGCTGAGGGCGCTGTGCTGCAGTGTCGCAGGGGGAGATGCAGCGGACAACGGGGCGTAACGTGGCCCGCGTGCCCTCCGCGCTGAGCCGCCTCTTCCTCGTCCCATACCGTGTCGCTGCGGGGCCGCCCCGTACGACGGCGGCGGGCTTGCGGTGACCTTGTAGGCATCGCACAGCACGTCCGCCGAGGCATCGGCAGCTTACCGATGCAGACGGTGGAGGACGCCCTGCCGACCTCTCCGTCGTCCGACTCCGAGGACGAGTCACCCGCCTGAGTCCGGCGCACCGTCACTGGACGCCGCTCTTCGGCTTCGGCGACGGTGCGCCAACCCTTCCTCGCCCGTCGCCGCGCTTGCTCAGTTGCAGTCCTCGGAGTCCTCGACCGCTGCGGTGAACGCGGTGATCAATTCCTCCATGGCGACCGGATCCTCCTGGTCGGGCGCCAGTACATGGATGATGGTGTACAGGTTCTGGCGGGGGTGGTCGTCGGAGGTGCAGGAGGAGGTCTTCCCGACTCCGCCGGTGCCCGAGTGGACGAAGCGGGAGTCGGCGGAGACCTTGGCGCCTTGCACCCCCAAGTAGCCGGACGCCACCGACGTGGCGGACTCTCCCCGGGCCCACCAGGTACGGGTCTGGCGCAGAACGATGTCGCCGTCGATGAGCACGTCGCACCGCTTGGTACCGCCGTTCGGAGCCGACTCCTTCGTGGTGAGGGTCTTGCCGCCGGGCAGGAAGGGCTCCACGAGCCCGGCGTCGAGCGGTATCCCGCACAGAGCGCCCGGAATGTCGTATGCCCGCTTCTCCTCGCCCCCGCCGGAGCAACCTGTGAGGGCGAGGGCGCCGAGAAGAACGTTCACTGCGGAGAGGACGGTGGAGCGGTGCACGGGGAAGCCCTTCGGTGCGGCGTGGTCGGAAGAAGGAGGAGGCCGGCGGGAAAGGTCACTCCACCTCGGTCTTGAGATGGGGTGCCATGAAGAGGACGTCGGTGCCCCCGTTCCTGAACCCTTGCTGCGAGGCCGTGCGGGCGGTCTCGTCGATGCCCGCATCCTGGAGGTCCTTGCGGTGGTGCGCCTGGGCGGCGAGTTCCGCGGCCTTCTCCGTGTAGGCGGAGTTCTTCTCCATGCCGTCCGCCCATGCCGCGCCCGACTTCGGACCGGCCTCCTCCATGTCGGTCGGCTCGAACTGCTGGAAGAACATCTCCACGATCGCCCCGCTGACGGTGCCCGCGGCGCCTCCGGCCACCGCGCCGACGGCCGGGGTGGCGGCGAACGAGGTGCCGACCCCGATGCCCGTACCGATCACCCCGCTGGTCACGCCCTTCCACACGTCCACCGAGTTCTTGAAGTCCTCGGCCTTCTGGTGAGCGGGGCCCACGATGGCCTCCTGCTGGCCGACCGTGAGCATGCCCGATATCTGACCGGAACCCTCCGCGATGTTCGTGACGGTCTGTACGAGATTCTTGGAGTACTCCGGCGGAGTGTCCGGATTCAGGTGGTAGTCCATCAGGTTGGCCATGTACGCCTTGTTGGCCACCTCGATGGCCGCGTAGCCCTCCGGGTTCTGGCCGACGGAGACCATGAGCGCCGCCACGTCCGCGTGCTTGAGTTCGGCCGCCGTGCCCGCGACGGGGAAGAGCGCGTCGACGTCCCCGTCCGAGTCGTTGGCGACCGCACGGTTGATGTCCGGCAGGTATTCGGAGGTGATCTGCCCGATGCTGTCGCCCATGACCTGGTGGTTGGTGAGCAGCTCGGGCTTCTCCGCGATGGAGGTGACCATCCTCTCCATCAACCGTGCCTGATCTGCGGTGTGCGGAGGGGCCTCCGAGGCCACGGGCAGCTCGCCCGCCGGGTGCCCGGTGATCGCGGCCTCCAGGGCCAGACCCAGGTTGTTCTTGGCGCCGACGATCTCCTTGTTGTCGGTGCTTTCCTCGGGCCACCGCTCTCCGAAGATGTAGTCGAAGTTGGAGAGCGCGACGTTGTTCTTCTTGCCGTCCTCGCCCTCCTTCTCGAACGGGGAGTCCTCCTTGGAGACGAACTCCTGGTGGAAGAAGTCCGTCGCCGCGTCGGGGCTGTTGGAGAGGGCCTTGAGGTAGCCGGAGAGCGGGTCGCGGCCGCTCTCCTCGCCGAGGTGGTTGAGCCAGGGGCCGTCACCGACGTGCGCCCAGGCGAATTCGGGCTGCTCGCCGTTGCCGGACCGCTCGCGCTCGGTCCGCATCAGGGCGGTGCCGTAGCTCTTCAGGAAGTCGTCGTCGTAGTCACCCGTGCGGAGCAGGTTTCCCATGACCTGGTAGCCCATGTACTGACGGCCCGAGCCGACGAAGTCGTCACCCATGGCGACCATCCGGCCCTTCCAGGAGGCCATGTCGGCCGACTGGCTCTGGGTGGCCTCCGCCAGCGTCATGCCGAGGTTGCGCTGCAGGTCGTCGAGCTTGTCCTCACGCTCGTACAGCAGCATGCCGGTCTGGTTGGAGTCGTGGAGACCGGTCCAGAAGTCCATCAGTCCCTTGGGGCCGAGCGAGGTGGTGAAGCGTTCGGCGAAGAGAGGGTCGTCGGAGTACTGGGCGAGGCTCTTGTTGAGCCGGTCGATGTCGGCGGTGGTGAGGTCGGTCGGCTTTTTCTTCGCGATGGCGGCGAGTTCCTCGGCCTCCTTCAGGGCCGCAGCTGCGGCGTCACGGTCCTTGTAGGTCGCGTCGGAGAAGCCGTAGGTGGTCTGCTTGGCGAGAGCGCTGAGGATCTTGCTCGCGGAGTCGTCGCTCGCAGAGGCAGCGGAGAGGATGTCCGTGACCTCCTTGCACAGCGCGCTCACGTCACTTTGGCTGTGGGAAGGCGGCGTGTATCCCTCCGCGGCCCGGTCGGGATGGATGTTCATGGTGACGGTGAAGGTGCCGTTCCCGGTGTCCATCACGGTCAGGTTCTTCTTCAGGCCGTTGTCTATCGCGGTCTTCAGCTTCGTCTGGCTGGACCGCAGCTCCGCGGCAGTGTCACTCAGAATGGCGTGTATCGATTTGGCCTGGGTGTGCGCGTCCTGGATCTCGCCTGACGTCTTGTAGATGAAGGCCTTGGTCACCTTGTGGTTCTCGCCGGCCCAGTTGGCCTTGGTGGCCGCTTGGTGCAGGCCCTTGTCGGCATCCTCGGCCAGTTCCTTGAGGCTACGGACGATTAAGTCCCAGTCCTCGACCGCGTCATCGAGGAGTTTGAAGTTGGCGAATCGCAGTGCGTCGAGATCCATCGGTCGGTCGCCCCCGTAAACGTGGTTACTTCTTCTTGTCGCCGTAGATCGGATTCTGCGCGCCGGGCGGGCCGGACCGCTCGTCGAAGCCGGCGTCCAGAGTGTCGATACTGCTCATCTGCCGGTAGATGTACGCCTCGTCCCCGGCATGGATTTTCTTGGTGACCTGCATGTGGTTGGAGATTTGGGCGCAGGCGTCGAGAACCGAGTTCAGCTGCTTGGACCACTGGTTGTACACCTCCTGCAACCCGGAGCCCAGGGCGAAGCCCTGAGTGCTCAGGTCCCCCGCAGCCTTGCCGACACTGGTGTTGTCGAGCCTGGCCCGGTCCCACAACTGGTTGTGGAGGGTGTGGGCGTGACTGCCAATCTTGGCCAGGTCCTGCTGCGTGACCTTCAGGTCACCCGTCTCGCTGGGCAACGGGGGCGCTCCGGCCGGCCCGGCATCGGCCGGATACTGGTTGAGTTGCATGCCCTGCTGGCGCTCCAGCGCCTCGCCCTTGAGCTGGTCCCACTCTTCCCACGCCACCGTCCTGTTCCTTCCCCCGGGTGCATCTACGGCCGACCGCGCCGATGGTAGCCACTCGAACCGGTGTGCAGGCTTTCTGTGCGAACTCTTTACGAGACGCGACGCCGCCGATGTCAGTTTCGTATTTCCGGGATAAGCCTGGACGGTCGCGTTTGCGGACGTCGAGGGGACGAGTGGGTCGGGTTGTCAGCGCGGGAGGGGGGTAGGGGGTGCCTGTGACGGACCGGCGGGGCGGCGCCGGCTGCAGGACTTCGCCTACTTGCGCCGGCGTCCGGCCGACACGGAGAGCTGGGTCACCGCACTGCGGAGCCGGCTGTGTCTGGAGCGAGGTCGAGCGGCCCCCTGGCGGGGGCGCCGCCCCTTCGGCAGTGGCCTCTTGGCGCACCTCCGCGTGCGGAGCGCGCACGAACCGTTCGGCGTACGGTTGCAGACCTTCGCGTGTGCGCGCAGACCTCGAACCCGTAGTGCTCGAGCGGAGCCATGGAGCGAACCGGTTGCTGTAGAAGGCCCGCTCACTCGAGCCGATCACCACCGCATCGAACCCGCTCCGGATCCGACATCGCCACCAACAGCGCGGAAGCCGCAGGACGCCGCGCCTAAGGAAAGTCGGGTAGTTGGCGTTTCCCGCTGGTCACACAAGTGGTGTTGACGGGGTCTCGACGTAGGGCAACAGATCTCATTGGTACAGGCAGTCGTCCCAGACAGCTCATCAGTTCGTCGGCGGTTCCACGCCGACGTCGCGGACCGGCGGGAGAAGCACGCCACAAGCCTGCGGTGTCCACTCGGCTTCGTCTGGCCGGAGGCACGTCATCGACGCGGCCCACGACCTGAACGCGGCCGCCTTGGAGGCCGACCGGCAGGCGCCGCGACGCAGCGCGCGAGGACTTGGGCGCGTGAGCGGCAGCGTGCGGGGCGAACAGCACCCGGAGCGGGTCTGCTACTTCCTCCGCCTCAGCGCTCCTCATGAGGACCCTTTCAGTGGCTATGAGGCGGCTGAACCGCTCAAACAGCGCGGTAGAGGCAGTCTGAGGGGCTGCGCGTTGCTCGGGTCATCGCCTCCGGTTCCTCCGGAGCAGAACCGCGAGACCTCGGCGACGAGCCGAGCGCGCTTCGGCCTCCGGCGGCCGTCCGTCCGGCCCTGGCGCATCCCGCGGTTCCCTCAGGCGCACCGCGAAGCCAAGCGTCATGGACGCCGCAACCACGAGGAGTGAGCCAGGCAGCAGAGCCCACAGGCCAAGACCCATGAGAAGAGCGGCGATGGTACAGACGGCTGTCGTGAAGGCGGACACACCGAAGACGGCCGTGAGGAGCATGGCGTGCTCCCGAGGTCTCGCCAAGTCTGCCTGTACTCGGAGACGAGCCTCCCGGACCGTACGCTGACGTTCGTTCTCCATGTGCCGCATGACTTCCCAGTCCTCGGCAGACAAGTTCTCCGGGCGTACGGGCTCGCGAGACGGCTCTCCGCGCCACCGGGCCATTAGGAGGCCTCCTTAGCTCAGCGCGTAGGCGGTCGCGAGGACGGCAGCCAGCGATTCCATCAGAGTGACATGGTCGTTGTTGAAGTCGGAGTACTCGGGCGCATCCACTGCCAGGACGCCAACCTCCTTCGTGCCAAAGATCACTGGCACAGCGATCACGGCCTTGTAGCCCGAACCCGGCGGGATCAGGTAGGAGTGCCGTTCCACGACCCCGTCGATCCGGAATGTCTTGCCACCACCACCGAGGATTTGCGTCTTCATGTGCGTGGTGCCGACCGGGTCGATGACGTTCCTCGGCACACGATGATGCGGGTAGTAATCCTCCCGTCTGAACTCGTCTGTCGCCGCGTCGTAGAGGTAGAAACTGCACCGTCCTCGAGGAATGAGACCGGGAGCGACTGCCGGGGCGGTCAGTTCGACAGCAGCAATCGGAACACCTTCTCCTCGCCCTTGCTCCCATCCGCCCATACGGAGATCACAGCAACGGCCACACCGAATATGACGGAGAAGACAAGAATCAAGAACTGAACGCCGTGCTTCTGCAGCCACTTCATCCCCCCTGCACACCTCGCACTCTCGCCCCGGCTGCCCGCTCGCACGCCGTGTTCCCCTGTGCCACGGCAGCGTGAAGTCATCGTAGGGACGAAAAGTACAAGGAAGACCAAGATTGCGCCGAAGTGCTACGGGAGTGGGCCTACCCCCAAGGCATAGCCGACCGAGTGGACCAGCGCCGGCGGCAGCCGTCCTCGGTGCGGTTGACGGTGGCGCTGCGGCCGTTGCGGTCGGTGGTAGCGAGGTCGGCCAGGCCTCGCCGTCACCGCCGGGCTCGCTGCCGTACGGGGCGGTGAAGCGGCGGACCAGGCCGGTCTGCGGGAGGAACATGCGGCAGCGGAACACCGCTGCCGTGCAGTGGGCTCGGTTGGAGCCGCGCCTTCCGCAGAACCCACCGTCGCGGCCTTTCGCCTCCGGCTGCGCCCATGACCCGCCGCACGGCCCGTAGACGCCTGCGGTCAGCTCAGCCGGGCGTCGGCGTACACGGTCATCGCATCGCGCTGGTAGACGGCGAGACCCTCGGCGATCCTGTCGAAGTTCGCCCGCATCTGCGGGTCGTCGACATAGGTCTGGCCCACTCCCTTGTACGCGGCCGCGCTCGGGGTCCAGAACCGGCAGATCTGCTGGTAGTTGGCGTCCACCTCGGTCTGTACC
>NZ_JACADT010001050.1:0-1916 GCF_013421635.1 Streptomyces sp. UH6
CTGTACGCCGAGGCGGCCCGCAAGGCCACCTCGGCCGCCGAACGCGACCACCTGACGCGCCGGGCCGCCCGGCTCAACACCGGCCGCGACCGCTGACGCGCCCCTTCCGGGGAAGGGGCGCGTCAGCGGTCAGGCGACGCGTGCGCAGAGGTCGTCCACCGTGGCGTGGGCCGTGGTGACGGTCTTCTGGCCGGTGGAGGAGATGTCCATCGTGTACGCCCCGTCGACGATGTAGAGCCCTCGTCCCAGGGTGCCGCCGTTCTCCGCGAAGCCGACCAGGACCGGCCCGAGCACGGCCCACAGCTGCGACCCGTCGGCCCGGTACTCGACCAGGGCGCTGCCGCCGGCGTCCGCGTCGTAGGACTTCCCGGTCTCCTCGTGGGTGATCCGCACCACCAGGTCGCCCGTGTAGGCGGCGCGCTTCACCGAACCGTCGGGGCGGGTCTCCAGGACCCGCCGGACGACCTCGTCGACCACGGGTTCGCCCCGCACCGCGAAGTCGCACCGGGCGCCGGCGGGGCTGGTCCACGGGAGCGAGGGGGCGGGCTCCCATCCTTCGGCCGGTCCGCGGCGGAGGCCGGCACCACCGCCGCGGACAGCGTGACGGTGAGGGCGCAGAGCGTGAGGAGTATGCGTCGCATGGGTGCTCCTGGGATGTCGAAGATCGGTTCTGGACGTGCGCGGCCAGCCTCACCCCGCCCGCTGACCATTCCCTCACCACGGCGCTCCCCGCCGCTCCCAGGGCCGGTTGTAGGGTGCACGGTCATGGAGTTCCAGCTGCTCGGTCCGTTCGAGGCCCGTCACGACGGCCGGCCGGTGGTGGTGAGCAGCCGCCGCCAGGAGCGGTGCCTGCTGGCGCTCCTGCTGCTGCACGTGGACCGGGCCGTGCCGGCGAGCCGCCTCGCCGACCTGCTGTGGAGCGATGCGCTCCCGCGCTCACCGCGTGCCACCCTGCACACCTACGTCGGCCGGCTGCGGTCCCGTCTCGCGCCGTGCGGCCTGCGGATCCTGACGCGTCACTCCGGCTATCTGCTCGAGGGGGACGGACACACCGTCGACGCGCGGGAGTTCACCGGCCTGGTCGGCCGTGCGGCCACCGCCGGCGATCCGTCCGAACGGGTCCGCCTCCACGACCGCGCGCTGGACCTGTGGAAGGGTCCTCTCCTCGCCGACGTGGCCGACGACGTGCTCCGCGCCCGCGTCGACACCGCGCTCGGTCTCGGCGAGCTGCGGCTGACGGCTCTGGAACAGCGTGCCGAGGCACAGCTCACCATGGGCCTGCACGAGCGGGTGGTCACCGCCCTCGCCCCCGTGGTCCGGGAGGTGCCGGACCGGGAGCGCCTCGTCGTCGCGCAGATGACCGCGCTGTACCGCTGCGGCCGCCGCGCCGAGGCCCTCCGGCTCTTCGACGAGACGCGTGCGGAACTGGCCGAGGGCTCCGGTGTCGAACCCGGGCCCGCCCTGGCCACGCTGCACCGGCGGATCCTGGACGACGACCCCCGCCTCGACCGGCCGCCCGCGCCGCTGTACGCGGTGCGGGTCGGGGAGGAGTGGCTGCCGTGGAGCACCGGCGGTCATCCCGCGCTGGAGTTCTGCAACACCTTCGCCGGCTGGGGCCGGTCCGCCCCGCTGCCCGGCTCGGACTGGCTGCGCGGCTACTCCACCCTGGCGGTGTGGGCCGGCCATCTCGGTCTGGCCGACGACCACGACGTGACCCGGCTGCTCGGGCGGGCCGCCCGGGAGCCCTCGGAGGCTGCCGCCGTCCTCGACGAGGCCCGGGCCTACCGGGAGCGGCTGTACACCTGCCTGACCGATCCGGAGGACGCCGCCGCCTTCCGGGCGGTGGCGAACGCCGCGCAGGAGGCCGCCGGCCTGGCCGTCCTGACGCGGGGTGAGGGGGGTCTCGCCGACTGGCG
>NZ_JACADT010001051.1:0-1915 GCF_013421635.1 Streptomyces sp. UH6
CGGATCCGGCGGCGGGCCTCCTCCTCGGTGACCCCGAGGTCGGCGGCGACGCGCCGGTAGTCCCGGCGGTGGTGGTGGGCCAGGTCGAGCGCGGCCCGCAGCGGGGCGGGCATGGAGGTCACGATGTAGTCGGCGCGGGCGGCGACGGCCGCCTCCCGGACCCTCGCCTCCAGCTCCTCGACGGCCTCGAGGGCCTCGGGGTCCTCCGGGTCGGCGCCCCGGCGCCGCAGTTCCGCCGTCCCGGCGGCGTGCAGCCGCCGCACCGCGATGGTGCGGGTCAGTTCGGCGAGCCAGGTCCGCAGCGGGCCCTTCCGGTGGTCGTAGCCGGAGGGGTTCTCCCAGACGTGGCCGAAGACCTCGCGGGTCACCGCGTCGGCGGCCCGCTCGTCCTCCAGGACCCGGTTGGCCAGGCCGTGCACGAGGGAGGCGTACCGGTCGTAGAGCTCGCCGAGGGCCGCGGCCTCACCGCGTTCCAGCCGCTGCTGCGTCTTCCGGTCCGCGCGGACCGGTCCGTCCGTGGCGACCGCCACAGTGCCTCCTCCTGCCGCCCCCGTGCCCCGTTCGGTTCCGTCCCGCTCGCCGCTCCGCGGGACCCCTCTCCGCCGAATGTAGTCGGCACCCCGTGCCGCGCACGGCTCTTTACGGCAAACCCACGCCACGGGAGCGGTCCCACGTGGTAAGGGTCGCGCGGCCGGTACTCCGGGGCGGGTGGTATCCACCTTGTCCCCCGCCAATGAACCCAACTGACCGTTGTGTGAGAATTTTCGATCGAATGAGCCTGGATGTGGCCGGTCGATGTCTGGTTTTCCTCATTGGGCCCTGTGTTTCATGGAGGCGGGGTGGGGCAGGGGCGCTGCCACGAGACCGCCTCCGGCGAGTTAGGGGCATGATGTGGCGTTCACGGTGACCGGCACCGGGCACGGCGAGTGGGTGGTGCTCCGGGTGTCCGGCGAGATGGACCTGATGACCTCGCCGGAACTGCGCCGGCGGGTGCACGACGCGGTGGCGGCCGGCCATCGCAGCGTGGTCGTCGACCTCTCGGGCGTCTTCTTCTGCGATTCCAGCGGCGTCGGCGTGCTGATCGCCGCCCGGCGGCTGCTGCGGTCCTGCGGCGGCCGGCTCCGGCTGGTGCTCCCGGCCGCGGGCGCGGAGGACGGGTCGCACGTCAACCGGGTGCTGGGCGCGCTCGGGGTGCGGCGGCTCTTCGAGGTCTTCCCGGACGCCGAGGCGGCGCTGGACGAGGACGTCCGCCCGATGTCGGCGTAGCGCGGGGTGAGGAATGGTGACGCGGTGCAACACGCCGGATGCGGGGACCCGTTGACGGCCGCCCCGCGGTGGGTGTTCACCCTTGCGTGGTCACGAAGCGCACGTCACGCACCGTGGTCGTGCGGTGGTCACGGAGAGTTGACGCGAGGGTGCGGGTGACCGGATCCGCCGCCCGCCCGGAGCCCCGTCGCGCTCGGGTACCTTGGGTGAAATGCGAGAGATGCCAGGGCCCAACGGCCCTAGTGCGAGGACGCCTCGTACGGCGGGAGTCGTCGCACAGTATGCCGCACGGGTACTCCTTCGCGCTGGAATATGCCCGAAGCGCTTGTTGGGGTGACGCAGTGTCAACCATGCTGTGCAACAAGGGAGTCACAGTCCGTGATTCCGTGTCGTGTCCGCCGGTTCGGATGGTGTGAGCGGTGCAGGTGCTTCAAGTGCAGTTGGAGATCCGGCCCGACCCCGCGGAAGTGGGGAGGGCCCGGAGATGGGCCCGGTCGCGGCTCGCGGGGTCCGGGATGGACGCGGACGAGTCGCTGGCCGAGACGGTGATCCTGCTCGTGTCCGAGCTGGTGACCAACGCGGTGGTGCACACGGGCTGTCCCGCGGTGCTGCGGCTGGTGCTGCCGGCCGAGGACGCGGGCGGGGCCCC
>NZ_JACADT010001052.1:0-1937 GCF_013421635.1 Streptomyces sp. UH6
GCCCGCGCCGCGGTCCAGCATGCTGGTCACCATGTCGTGCAGGTGCCGGCGGAACCGGTCGAGGACGGCCAGGTCACGGGGGCCGAGCCGACGCCCCGTCGGGTCGATGATGCCCGCCTGGCCGAAGGAGTGCGCGGTCCAGACGATCGTGAAGACCAGCATCTCGACGTCGACCCCTGAGCCGAGGCCGACGCGGTCGAGCACCGCCCGCACCGAGGCGGCGACCTCGGTGATGAGCGGGCCGGCGAATTCCGACTCGATCTCGGCCAGGTCGGCCCCCTCCGACAGCCACCGGCGCATCCACAGCGCGGGGACCTCGGGACGGTTCATGCAGAAGGTCAGGTACGCGTCGACGAAGTTGAGCAGGGCGGCCCTGGTCTCCGTCTCCGACGCGCCGCAGGTGTGCAGTTGCTCCAGAGCGGCGACGACCACCTCCCGCTGGGCCAGGTGTGCCCGGCGCATGACCGCGAGGTAGAGCTCCGCCTTCCCGCCCACGTGGTAGGCGACCGTCGCGATGTTGAGTCCCACGGCCTCCGCGATGGCACGGGTGCTGGTCGCGTCGTAGCCGCGCTCGGCGAACAGCCGGGTGGCCGCCGCCAGGATGCGTTCGCGGCTGGAACCGTCGTCCGGCTGAGCGCTCATGCGGCCGAGGCTACCCGAGGCCGCGGATCGAATTCAATCAGTCGCCGGAGAGGAAAAGAGGAGGTGGGGAGGGGTTGTCCCGCTCTCCATCATTCGATTGAATGACCGCCCTCGAGTGAGGAGGACCGCGCATGGACGCGACGAGGGTGGCGGTGATCGGTGCGGGCGCCGCGGGGCTGGCCGCGGCGAAGGCGCTGCTGGACGAAGGTGCGGAGGTCACCGTCTGGGAACAGGGGGACCGTCCCGGCGGCCTGTGGGCCCGGGGCGTCGGCGGGTCGTCGCCCGCCTACGACAGCCTGCACCTCAACACCAGCAAGGGCCGTACCGAGTTCGCCGACTTCCCGATGCCCGCCGGGTGGCCGGACTACCCGTCGGCCGACCGGGTCGCCGAGTACCTCGCGCGGTACTCCGACGCCTTCGGGGTCACCGGGCGCATCCGGTTCGGCACCACCGTGACCGCGGTGCGCCGCTCGGGCCAGGCATGGACGGTCGAGGCGCGGGGCGGCGCCGGCACCGTGACGGAGTCGTACGACGCCGTGGTGGTGGCCAACGGGCACAATTGGGACCCGAAGTGGCCGTCCCCGGCGTATCCGGGCCACTTCGACGGCCGGCAGACGCACGCCCACGACTACCGTGACCCCGGCCCGTTCGCCGGCAAGCGGGTGCTGGTCGTGGGGATGGGCAACTCCGCCATGGACATCGCCGTCGACGCGTCGTACGTCAGCGCCGGGCCGGTCCTGCTCTCGGCCCGTCACGGCACGCACATCGTCCCCAAGTACCTCTTCGGCCGCCCTTCGGACCTGACCGGCAAGGCGCTCGCGGTGCTGCCGTGGCGCATCCGCCAGAGGGTCGCGCAGGCAGCGTTGCGGCTGGCGGTGGGCACCCCGGAGAAGTACGGGCTGCCCAGGCCGGCCGGCGGCCTCTTCCAGAACCATCCCACCATCAGCGACACGATCCTGCACCGCCTCACCCACGGGGAGGTCGTCGCCCGGCCCGGCGTCGAGCGGCTCGACGGCGGCAGGGTGGTGTTCACCGACGGCACCGCCGAGGACGTCGACGTGATCGTGTGGGCGACCGGCTACCGGGTGACGCTGCCGTTCCTGGAGCGCGACTGGACCGGTGACGACCCCGAGGCGATGCCGCTGTACCAGCGCGTCTTCCACCTCGACGACCCGACGCTGGCCTTCGTCGGCCTCATGCAGTCCACGGGTGCGGCGCTGCCGGTCGTGGAGGCGCAGGCCAAGCTCCTCGCCGCCTACCTCGGCGGCCGCTACGCCCTGCCGTCACCGGCCGCT
>NZ_JACADT010001053.1:0-1909 GCF_013421635.1 Streptomyces sp. UH6
CCACCCCGCCCCGGACGGGCCGTGGCGGCTGATAGACGTCGACGACCTCGGCGTCGGCGTCCCCGCCTGGGACCTGGCCCGCCCCGCCTCCTGGTACGCCTGCGGACTCCTCCCGGCCGGGGAATGGCAGCGCTTCCTGCGGGCCTACCGGACCGCCCGGGGGCCCGCCCTGCCGGCCGAGGGGGACCCCTGGGCCGTGCTGGACGTCCCGGCCCGCGCCCTCACCGTCCAGACGGCCGCCCGGTTCGTCACCAAGGCCGCCCTCGCCGGACGCCCCCTGGACGAGGCGGAGGAGGCGCTGGTCGACGCCTGTGACCGAATGGCGGCCCCGCCGACCGGAGTTCCGTGACGGATCCGGCCGTTCGGGGTGCAACCGGCCGCGCCCCGGGGAGAGTCTGTGAGGGCGGGGGCCACAGCGGCACGGAACCCGTGCCGAGGAACGAACACGCACCGCGAAACAAGGAGTTGATCCGTCGATGCACTGTCCGAAGTGTCACGCGCCGATGCACACGTACAACCGCAACGGGGTCCAGATCGAGCAGTGCTCGGGCTGCCGGGGCATCTTCCTGGACTACGGGGAGCTGGAGACGCTGACCCGGCTGGAGACCCAGTGGGCCCAGCCCGCCCCGCCCCCGGCCCCCGGCGCTCCGGCCTGGGGCGCGCCGCACGCCGGCCACCACGGCGGTCACCACGGCGGGCACCACCGCCCGCACAGCTTCGGCCGGATGCTCTTCTCCTCCTGACCGCGGGAGTCGCCGGAACGCGGAAGCCCCCGTCCACCGAAGTGGACGGGGGCTTCGCGCCGGTGTGGACGATACTGGGATTGAACCAGTGACCTCTTCCGTGTCAGGGAAGCGCTCTCCCGCTGAGCTAATCGTCCTCGGGACAGATGCGCGGCCCGGGGGCCGTGCTACCGCGTGCGCGATACTGGGATTGAACCAGTGACCTCTTCCGTGTCAGGGAAGCGCTCTCCCGCTGAGCTAATCGCGCGGGGATCCTTGCGGACCAGGTCCTTGCGGACCAGTGGACGATACTGGGATTGAACCAGTGACCTCTTCCGTGTCAGGGAAGCGCTCTCCCGCTGAGCTAATCGTCCTTGGAGGTGGAGACGGGATTTGAACCCGTGTAGACGGCTTTGCAGGCCGTTGCCTCGCCTCTCGGCCACTCCACCAGGAGCACAGGGTCTCGGGAAGATCCCCTGCTCTTGCGAGCGGACGACGAGGCTCGAACTCGCGACCTCAACCTTGGCAAGGTTGCGCTCTACCAACTGAGCTACGTCCGCCTGTCGGTTCGGTCCGCTTCCGCGTCCCGGCGACGTGTTGAACTTTAGCCCATTCCCGGGCCAGTACAAAAACGCGTTTGCGCAGCCTGCCGCGGCGGACCTCCCCGGACCGCGTTCCGGCAGGTCCCGCGGCGCCCCGCCCCGTGGGCCCCGAAGGGCCGCCCGGAGCCCGACCTACACTCGGCGGAGTGCAGCACCTCCCACCCCTCGCCCGGTTCGGCGGCATGGTCGCCACCGGCCTGCTCGACGTCACCGACGACCCTGCCGCGCTCGACTCCAGCGGCTTCTGGGCCGTCGCCGCGGACTACGAGGGCCGTCTGACCTGCGCCCGTTTCGCCGACGTCCGCCCCGAGCCGGTCCCCGCGCCCGTCCCCGGCCGGTGGCCGGCCCCCGCCCCCGGCGACTGGACGTCCTCGCTCGACCGCGCCGCGTACACGCGGGGCGTCCGGCGGATCCACCGGCACATCGCGGCCGGCGAGGTCTACCAGGCCAACCTCTGCCGCGTCCTGACGGCGCCCGTCGCCGCGCACGCCGACGTCGACGACCTCACCGCCCTGCTGGCGCGCGGCAACCCCGCCCCCTACGCAGGAACGATCCGGCTCCCGGAGCAGGGCGTGGAGATCGCCA
>NZ_JACADT010001054.1:0-1909 GCF_013421635.1 Streptomyces sp. UH6
TAGGGGCGGGGCTCCTCGGCGGCGAGGGGGTCGCGTTCGCGGCGCCGCGCGATCACCGCGCTGACCATCAGCTGCATCTGGTGGAAGAGCATCAGCGGCAGCACCGCGAGCGCCGCCTCCGCCCCGAACAGCACGCTCGCCATCGGCAGCCCCGCCGCCAGCGACTTCGTCGAGCCGGCGAACTGGATCGCCACCCGGTCCCCGCGCCCGAAGCCGAGCGCCTTCGCGCCGTACCAGGTGGCCGCCAGCACCACCGCCAGCAGCACCGCCTCCACCACGATCAGCTCCACCATCCGGACCGCGCTCACCTGGCCCCACACGCCGCGCACCACGCCCTGGCTGAAGGCGGAGTAGACGACCAGCAGGATCGCCCCCCGGTCCACCAGCGACAGCAGCCTGCGGTGTTTGCGGACGAACCCGCCGACCCAGCGCCGCAGCAGCTGCCCGGCGAGGAACGGCACCAGCAGCTGGAGCACGATCCTCAGCACCGAGTCCCCGGAGAAGCCCTGCCCGTCGCCGAACTGCCCGCCGAGCAGCAGGGCCGCCAGCAGCGGCGTGACGACGATGCCCGCCAGCGAGGAGAACGACCCCGCGCAGATCGCGGCCGGCACGTTCCCCCGGGCGATGGAGGTGAAGGCGATCGAGGACTGGATGGTCGACGGCACCAGGGTCAGGAAGAGCAGGCCCCGGTAGAGGGCGTCGTCGAGGAGGAACGGGACCAGCGCCTGCCCCGCCAGCCCGAGCAGCGGGAAGAGCACGAAGGTGCAGCCCAGGATGGTCAGGTGGAGCCGCCAGTGGCGCAGGCCGTCCAGCGCCTCACGGGTGGAGAGCCGCGCCCCGTAGAGGAAGAAGAGGAACGCGACCGCGGCCGTCGCCAGGCCGGAGACCCCGTCGGCCACCGCCCCTCGCGCAGGGAGCAGCGCCGCGATGCCCATCGTCGCCAGCAACAGGACGATGTAGGGGTCGACCGGCATCCAGCTCGGCCACTGCAGGCGTTTCACGGTGCTCCAGTGCTCCAGTACTCAGGGGGTGGGGCGCGTCGCGTGGCGCGGGCGCGGCACAGGGGGGTGCCCTCCCCATCGTCCCCCCTTCCCCCGTGATCGGGAATCCCGCACACCGCTTTGACTGCGATCGCCGTTCGTGATGACCGGCGGGCGGTCGCCAGGCTAGGGTTCCGCGCATGTACGACCCCTCCCATCTGCGGACCTTTCTCGCCGTCGCGCAGACGCTGAGCTTCACGGGGGCCGCGCGCCGCCTCGGCGTGCGGCAGTCGACGGTCAGTCAGCACGTGCGCAGGCTGGAGGACGCCACCGGCCGGCCCCTGTTCTCCCGGGACACCCATTCGGTGGAGCTCACCGAGGACGGCGAGGCGATGCTGGGGTTCGCCCGCCGCATCCTGGAGGTCCACGAGCAGGCGACGTCCTTCTTCTCCGGCGAGCGCCCCCGCGGCCGGCTCCGCTTCGGGGCGTCGGAGGACTTCGTGCTGACCCGGCTGCCGGAGATCCTGGAGGGCTTCCGCTACGAACACCCCGAGGTCGACCTGGAGCTGACCGTCGAGCTTTCCGGCACGCTCCACGAGCGGCTGGCGGCCGGGAAGCTGGACCTGGTGCTGGCCAAGCGGCGGCCCCACGACCCGCCCGGACAACTGGTGCGCAGGGACCGGCTCGTGTGGATCGGCGCGGAGCGGCTGCGGCTCGATCCGGACCGGCCGGTGCCCCTGATCGTCTACCCGCCGCCGGGCATCACCCGGGCCCTGGCCCTGGAGGCCCTGGAGAAGCAGGGGCGGGCCTGGCGGATCGCCTGCACCAGCGGCAGCCTCAACGGACTCGTCGCCGCCGCCCGCGCCGGACTGGGCGTGATGCCCCACTCGCGCGGCCTGATCCCGCCCGGCCTGGTGCGGGCCCCGGAC
>NZ_JACADT010001055.1:0-1907 GCF_013421635.1 Streptomyces sp. UH6
ACGCCGACGCGGCCGGCTGCGCCGCGTGGGCGCCCCGGCCGCGTCCTGCGGTGGGGTTGACGAAAAGCGCGATTTCGCTGGTCACGGCGGCACCTTACGAGGTCCGCGCGCCTGGGGGGAGCCCGGTCAGGTCACGTCGTCGTAACCGTTGATCCGGCCCTGCCGGTCGGTGCGCCCGCCGTCGGCCTGCTCGGGGAGCATCGGCGCGGTGGCGACCGGCTCGACCTCCTCGATCGACTCCGGCGTCAGATCCACCTGGGACGCCTCGTCGTCGGACAGGGCGGTGTCCTTGTTCTTCCGGGCCCGCCGCTTGTCGTTGAGGATCGAGAAGCCCACGGCGAGGAAGAACAGCACCACGATCGGACCGGACAGCGCGATCATGCCGACCGGGTCGGTGGTGGGGGTGGCGACGGCGCCGAAGACGAAGACGCCCATGACCACACCGCGCCACCAGCCCGCCATCCGCCTGCCGGTCACCACGCCCACCATGTTGAGCATGATCAGCAGCAGCGGGAGCTCGAAGGCCAGACCGAAGATCAGCACCATGCGGACGGTGAAGTCCAGGACGTCGTCCAGGGTGAGCATGTTGGACGCCACGTCGGGCGTCAGGCTCAGCAGCACCTGGACGCTCACGGGGAGCACCACGTACGCGAGGTAGGCACCGCCGACGAACAGCGGCACGGCCGCGGCCACGAAGGCGTACGTGTACTTGCGCTCGTGCTGGTGCAGGCCGGGGGCGACGAAGGCCCACAGCTGGTACAGCCACACCGGGCTGGCGATGATCAGGCCGGCCATGAGGCTGACCTTCACCGTCACGGTGAACGGCGACGCCAGCGTGTTGAACGACAGCACCGCGCAGTTGCCGCCCTTGCTCTGCGCGAATCCGCCCTCGCAGATGGGCACAGGAGCCGCGAGGAAGTCCATCAGCTGTTCGCTGAAGAACACCGCGCCGATGGTCACGACGACGATCGCGACGACCGCCTTGGAAACCCGGCGGCGGAGTTCCCGAAGGTGCTCCATGAGGGGCATCCGCCCCTCAGGGTCCTTCTCCTGTTTGCGGGCAGACGTGAGCAACCCACATCCTCATCTCGTGCGGGCAGGCCGGAGGGAGTCCGGCCTGGAGGTCAGCGCTTGGTCGTGTCGGTCGGCTCGCTGACCGGGCGCGAGCTCGTCACGTCACCGGGGGCGGCCTGGATGACACGCGGCGCGGGCTCGTCGGAGGCGGGCGGACCGGCGGGAGCCGCCTCGTCCTTCTTGCCCTCCTCCTTCATCGCCTTGGCCTCGCTCTTGAGGATGCGGGCGGACTTGCCGAGGGACCGAGCCATGTCCGGAAGCTTCTTGGCGCCGAACAGCAGCAGGATGACGACGAGGATCAGAATGATCTCGGTAGGTCCGAGCCGTCCCATAAGTCTTTACCTTCTCACCGAGGCCACTGGGGGGTGTTGTGCCGCCGGGGCGGACCGTGGGTCCGGCCTCCGTCAGCGATCGTAACGTCCGGGGATGAACGACGGGCATCCCCCGGGCGTACTCCCGGTCACACGAGCCGATGCCTCGATATCCGGCCCGCGAAGATGCAGCGTACCTGCCGCCGCCCCCGCTCGAACAGGGTCCGGACCCTTGCTCCGCCTGCCACCAGGGCCTTCCGGCGCTCACCGGATGGAGACTTCGCGCAGGTGAGAGCCTCACAGGCTCCCGGCGGCCCGGACCGTCCGCTCCGCGGCCTGTTCGAGGTCGGCGGCGGCGGTGCCGATCCGCCGGGCCGACCGCTCCACCTGGATCCCCAGCCGCCGTGCCTCGACGAACACCCGCACGGCGAGCACGCCGAGCACGGCGAGCCCCAGGAAACCGAGGGCGACGGCGAGCATCGCCCAGAACATGGCACCGGACATGGGGTGAGCCTACGCGCC
>NZ_JACADT010001056.1:0-1906 GCF_013421635.1 Streptomyces sp. UH6
GGGAGGCCGTCGTCCAGCGGCGCACCGTGCGCTCCTTCACCGACGAGCCGGTCGACCCGGGCGCGGTCCGGCGGGCCGTCGCCGCGGCGGTGACCGCGCCGGCGCCGCACCACACGACGCCGTGGCGGTTCGTGCTGCTGGAGAGCGAGGAGTCGCGGGTCCGGCTGCTGGACGCGATGAAGGACGCCTGGATCGCCGACCTGCGGCGGGACGGGAAGAGCGAGGAGTCGATCGCCAAGCGGGTGCGGCGCGGGGACGTGCTGCGCAACGCGCCGTACCTGGTGGTGCCGTGCCTGGTCATGGACGGCTCGCACACCTACGGCGACGCCCGGCGGGACGGGGCGGAGCGGGAGATGTTCGTCGTCGCCATGGGCGCGGGCGTGCAGAACTTCCTGGTCGCGCTGGCCGGGGAGCGGCTGGGGTCCGCGTGGGTGTCGTCCACGATGTTCTGCCGTGACGTGGTGCGGGAGGTGCTGGAGCTGCCGCAGGGCTGGGACCCGATGGGGGCCGTCGCGGTGGGTCACCCCGCAGAGGAGCCGAGGCCGCGGGCGGCACGCTCCGCCGAGACCTTCCTCACGGTGCGCTAGGTCCACCACGTCCCGCCGTTCGCGTGCGGCGCGGTCCGCCCTTCGCCCACCGCGCCGCCCGCCTCACCCTGCGTCGCCCTGCCTCGCCCTGCCTCGCCGGAAGCGGGGATCGTCCGATGCCCCATCGTGATGCGCGGGTGTACAACCTCGTCCGGACGCCGGCCGTCTGTAAGGCGCCGGAGGGATGGGCCTTCCGTGCGTCCGTGGCGGAGATGGGGGATCACGTGGGGAAGCAGATCTGGAGAGTCGTCGTGGCCGGTGGCGCGGCGGCGGTGTTCACGGCGGTGGCCGCGGCGCCGGCCGGGGCGGCCGAGGGAGGAGTCTCGTTCACCCGTGTCCAGGTGAACGACGGCAAGCCGATCGTGATCGGGGTGTCGAACGAGGTCGCGGTACCCGCCTCCTTCCGGATGGCGACGACCGAGGCGTGGGAGTTTCCCCACGTGTTCCTGTACCGCGGTGCTGCGAACGGCGGAGACGAACTGTGGCACGCCATCGAGACCAGCGACTGCGTCAAGGTGAGCGCGGGCGTCTGTGACTTCGACGAGACGATGTACTTCGACCCGAGCGAATGGGACATGTCCAACAAGGAGGCCGGGGCCTGGAAGGTCGCGGCCCGGGTGTACTTCAAGGGCGACGGCGCCGACACCGACGACGAGGGTCTGACGGTCCACGTCAAGCGCAACTCCCGTCTGACCGTCAACGCCTCCCCCGAACCGGTGACCAAGGGCAAGAGCATCACCGTGACCGGGAAGGTCACCCGGGCCGACTGGGAGACCAGGAAGTACGTCTCCTACGGAGGCCGCCTGGTGAGCCTGCAGTTCAAGCCCGCCGGCTCCACCTCCTACACCACGGTGAAGAAGGTGTACGCGAACAGCTCGGGTGATCTCAGGACGACCGTGACGGCCTCCCGGACGGGTACCTGGCGCTGGGTGTACCACGGCAACACCACCACCGGGCCGTCGACGTCGTCCGGGGACAACGTCGTGGTGCGGTGACGTCCGCGCACCGACGTCCACGGTGCCGGCGGCCGGTGGACCGTCGAGTCGACCGGCACCGGCCACTCGGTGCCGCCCGCCCGGTGTCGGGGGCGGACCGTACCCTCGGGGGCATGGCAGGACGTTTCGCGCCGCGCGTGCCCAGGGGTGCGGGTGTGCCCCGGCAGGGTGGCGGACCCGGGCTGGTCCGGGAGCTGGTTCCGGGCGCTCCGCTGGATCTCCCCCTGGTGCTGGGGGTACTGCGGCGCGGGGCCGGCGACCCCTCCTTCCGGATGACGCCGGACGGCGCGGTGTGGCGGGCCACCCGGACGCCGCTGGGCCCCG
>NZ_JACADT010001057.1:0-1901 GCF_013421635.1 Streptomyces sp. UH6
CCCGCTCGCGCACGGCGGCGGCGAGGGCCGTGTCCGGTCCTTCGGCCACCGCGGCCAGCACCGCGTAGGGATCGAGACCGGCCCGTGGGGCGACCGGGAGCCGCCCGGCGTCGTCGGGTCCACCGAGCCGGGCGACCAGCTGGACCAGGTCGTCGGCGAGCTGACGCAGCTCCTCCCCACCCGGCGGGTAGAGCCGGCAGAGGGGGCCGTCGAGGGCCAGGAGCACGACACGGGCGCGGGAGACGAGGCGGTCCGCCTCGGCGGTCATCACATGAGGGGCCATCACGACAGTGTCAGGTCGCTGGTGATGGTTTCCCAGAGGGCGTCGAACCACTTCTGCGACTGTTCCACGAACGCCGCGTCCCGCGAGGCCCCGGCGCGCTCGAAGGAGAAGAGCAGGGACTCCGCGCTCATCCCGTCGAAGACCTCCACGGCCTCGCTCTCGCCGACCGTCTCCTCGCGCCGCGTGATCATGTAGTAGGCCATCAGCGCCTCGGAGCCGTTGAGCAGGTAGAGCTTCACCGGCGGGGTGAACGGCAGCGCCCGGAAGGTCACCCGGACGTCCACACCGTGCGAGTGCCGCAGCATCCGCAGGTTGTGGCGCAGGACGTGGCCCTGGGCGTTGCGCTGGGCCAGCCACCACTCGTGGACCGGGTCGGGCGGCTCGAGGTCGCCGTCGGCGCGCTTGCGGCGCCCCTCGACCGGGACCGGGAAGGCCAGGTTGATGTTCCGGGAGGGCACCAGGATCCGCACGTCGATGGATTCCGGCCGGACCCGGCCCTCGTGGACCATCCGCAGCGGCTCGGCGAGCGCCAGCATCAGCGTCTCGGCCGTCAGGCAGACCGCGTCGATCCGCACCGCCGGCTCCTGGAACGCCTGCACCAGCCGGGGCGCCAGCCCCACCATGGCCGAGCGCGGCTCGCCCGACGGGGGACGCCGCTCCGCGATCCGCGGCGGGCTGCCCTTGCTCACATTGGTCAGCAGCCCGAGCTCCTGCAAGGTGCGCAGCGCCTGACGCACGGCACCGCGCTCCACGCCGAACTCCACCGCGAGCTCGGCCTGGGTGGGCAGACGGTCACCCGCCTTGAGCTCCCCCGCCTGGATCCGGTCGCGCAGCACCTCGGCGATCTCATGGGACGAGAGTCTCCTGTTGCCAGTCACCGCCACGCTCTCCTGAGTCACGACCAAACGGTACAACTTCCGTGCAGATTACGGAGGTTGGTTTCACGAACCACCAACTGGACATAACTTCAACCAACTTGGACGCTTGGCAAAGTTGGACCGAGTTGGCCGCACGTCCACCACCGGGAGAGAACCACGCACCGGACACCCTGAGACCCGACACCCCCTGGAGGCACCCGTGCCCGCCCTTGCCGCCCTCGCCGCCGCACTCACCGTCGCGGCACTCGAGCGGTACGTCGAGATGAAGTACGGCACGGCCGGACTCGTCGGCCTGCTGCTCCTGACCGTCGGCCACAAGGCCCACAGCCCGACGTGCAGCTCCGCCGGGGCGGTGGTGCTCGCCGCGACGGTCACCTCGCCCGTCGTCTGACACGCCAAGCCTACAACTTCACGCCAAATATGGGGAGTTCACAGAAAGGTGGTTAAGCGGACGAGCAAGATGGATACAACTACAGAAGAGTTGGTCGCCAACTCACCCAACATGGCCGAGGAATAGGACGGTTGGCGTCCACGGCCGTGAGACACGGCAGCGCTCCTCTCCGGAGGGGAGCCGGGAGCGCACCACCACAACTGAAGAGCACGCTACGGATGCACCACCGCACCAGGCACAGGACACCACCCACCAGGCCGGAAGGAGACCGCCCAGGAGAGTTCACGGCAGGGCGCCCGCCCGTTCCGGGCGGGGCCCCTGCGGCTCCCGGACCGGCCTCGCCGGCACC
>NZ_JACADT010001058.1:0-1900 GCF_013421635.1 Streptomyces sp. UH6
GGCCCACACCGGCCGGCCCCGTACGAGCGCGGTGCGCACCGCGCTCGTACGGGGCCCGGCGTCATTCCCCGGGCTGCTGGAGATCCGCGGGCAGGCCGAGGTGGCGGTGGAGCTCCGCCCGGCCGAGCGGGGTGAGGGCCACGGCGCGCGTGGTGCCGATGCGTCTGATCCAGTCCGCGTCGAACGCGTGGCGGCACAGGGCGGCACCCACGGCCCCCGCCAGATGAGGCTTGCGCTCGGTCCAGTCCAGGCACGACCGCACCGACGGCCGGCGCGATCCGGCCGGGACGGTGACGCCGAGATCCTCCAGCCAGGCCGCCCCGGCGTCGGTGAGCCCCAGCCCGTGCTCGAGGCCCAGCAGGTTCCGCCCGACCATGGCGTCCGTGACGGCGACTCCGAGACCTCCCGCGAGATGGTCGTAGCAGGTGCGCGCGTGCGCGAGAGCGGTGCGGCGACCCGCGGCCGAGAGGGAGCGGGACGACGCCTCCCGGTCGGGCGCCATCGCCGCGAGGCTCTCCACCAGCTCGGCGACGTGCGGGCCGGCCAGACGCAGATAGCGGTGGCGGCCCTGCCGGACCTCGACCAGGAGCTTGCCGCGCACGAGCGCGTGCAGGTGCTCGGTCGCGGTCGAGGGAGCCACACCCGCGTGGCGCGCCAGCTCCGCCGCCGTCCACGCCCGGCCGTCGAGCAGGGCCAGGCAGAAGCCGGCCCGTGTGCCGTTGCCCAGGAGCCTGGCGACCGCGGCCAGGTCGGGGCCTGCGTCAGGTGCGCGCCACGTGTCCATGAAGGCCATTGTCACCCCCGGATCCTTCGGTCCGCGCCGAAGGGTCCGGACCCTACGCTGCCCGCATGACCACAGCACCTCCCCGCCATCCGTCCGCGGAATCAGCCGTCACCCATGTGGAGATCACGCCCAGCATCCTGTACTTCGGTACGCCCGTGGTGCTTCTGTCGACGGAGAACCCGGACGGGTCCTGCAACCTCGCCCCGATCTCCTCCGCGTGGGCGCTGGGGCGGACGGTCGTCATGGGAGTGGGCGTCGACTCCCGGACGGCGGGCAATCTCGGCAGCCTTCCACGCCGCACTCGACCAGGGAGCCCCGGAGTTCCTCGCCACCGTGCCGGGCGGACGGCAGGGCGGAGGTCGCCGAGGCCCTGCACCTGCCCCTTACTGCGCTCGCCGATCTCCCCCTGCGCGTCGTCTCCACCGGCCTGCGCTATCTCGTCGTGCCGGTGGTGTCGGGTCTCGCCGACGCGAGGATCGTCCGCGGCGATTTCGCCCAGCTCCTCGAACGGTACGGCGCGCAGTTCGCGTACGTGCTCGACGTCCGGGCCCTGGAGGGCCGGCACTGGAACAACGACGGTGTCCTCGAGGACGTCGCCACCGGCAGCGCGGCCGGCTGCGTCGGCGCGTACCTGGCCCGGCACCGCGTCGTGGCCGTGGGGGAGGAGTTCGCGCTGCGGCAGGGGCGCTTCACCGGCCGTCCGAGCCGGCTCGCCGTCCGGCCGCAGGGAAGCCCCGACGCCCTGCACACCATCCGCGTCGGCGGCGACGTGACCATGGTGGCCCGGGGAACCCTGGACACCCTGCCCGAGTGAGGACCACCCCCCATGCGCAGCTTCCCCCTCCACACGGCCGACCGCATCCGTGCCGCCGTCCCGGCAACCGGACGCGCGGCCTGGCCCGAGGGCGGCGGGTTCGTCGCGCTCTTCGACGCGCAGACCGGCGCCGTCACCGCGGTGCTGGAGGACGAGCACCATCTCTCCGACCTCCGCACGGCCGCCGCGGGAGCCGTCTGTGCGCGTGCCCTGTCCCGCCCGGACGCGACCCGCGCGACCGTCCTCGGCACCGGCAGACAGGCCGAGCTCCAGGCCCGCGCCCTCACCCTGGTACGTCCGGT
>NZ_JACADT010001059.1:0-1886 GCF_013421635.1 Streptomyces sp. UH6
CGGCACGTCCCGCGAGTACGACGCCCGGATGGAGGAGCGCAACCGGGAGCGGTACGCGGGCAGGAAGGACGTCAAGCTGCCCAAGACCTTCCCCGGCGCCGAGCAGGAGGGCGAGCGCCTCCAGAAGGTGCTGGCCCGGGCCGGCTACGGCTCCCGCCGGGCCTGCGAGGAGCTGATCGAGCAGGCGCGCGTCGAGGTCAACGGCGAGATCGTCCTCGAGCAGGGCCTTCGCGTCGACCCCGAGAAGGACGAGATCCGCGTCGACGGCCTCACCGTGGCCACGCAGTCGTACCAGTTCTTCGCCCTCAACAAGCCGGCCGGCGTGGTCTCCACCATGGAGGACCCCGAAGGCCGCCAGTGCCTGGGCGACTACGTCACCAACCGGGAGACCCGGCTCTTCCACGTCGGGCGGCTGGACACCGAGACCGAGGGCGTCATCCTGCTCACCAACCACGGCGAGCTGGCCCACCGGCTGACCCACCCGAAGTACGGCGTGCAGAAGGTCTACCTCGCGCACATCATCGGCCCCATCCCGCGCGACCTGGGCAAGCAGCTCAAGGACGGCATCCAGCTCGAGGACGGGTACGCCCGCGCCGACCACTTCCGCGTGGTCGAGCAGACCGGCAAGCACTACATGGTCGAGGTCACCCTCCACGAGGGCCGCAAGCACATCGTGCGGCGCATGCTGGCCGAGGCCGGGTTCCCGGTCGAGAGCCTGGTCCGCACCTCCTTCGGCCCGATCGCCCTGGGCGACCAGAAGTCCGGCTGGCTGCGGCGGCTGTCCAACACCGAGGTCGGCATGCTGATGCGCGAGGTCGAGCTCTAGAACGCCTTGTGCCCCGGGACGAACCCCCTTATCGTCAAGCTGACACATAAGGGGGTTCCTCCATGACCACGGCCACGGCCAAGAACGCCGCCACCGGATCACTGATCGGGCTGGCGCTGGGAGACGCACTCGGCTTCCCGACCGAGTTCAGCAGCGTGCCCCGGATCCTCGAGAACTTCGGGCCGTGGCGGGAGATGGACCTGCCGAAGCGGGCGCTCGTCACCGACGACACCCAGATGACGCTGGCGCTCGGGCGGGGGCTGCGCACGGCCATGGAGCGCGGGCGGCTCGGGCCGAAGCGGATGGAGCGGCCGGTCCGCGAGGAGTTCGTCGAGTGGAACCGGTCCCCGGAGAACAACCGGGCGCCCGGGCGGACCTGTGTCACCGCCTGCGGGCTCCTCGCGGCGGAGGACCTGGCCTGGCAGGACGCCACCCAGATCCACTCCAAGGGGTGCGGGGCCAACATGCGGGTCGCGCCGCTGGGACTCGTCCCCGGGCTCACGGACGAGGAGCGGGCCGGCGCGGCGCAGCTCCAGTCCGGCCTCACCCACGGCCACCCGACGGCGCTCGCCGCCTCCGACCTCACGGCGCACGCGGTGCGGCTGCTCGCCGGGGGCGCCGACCCCATGGCCCTGGTGGGGCTGCTGCGGTCCTACGCGCTGGACAACCGGGACGTCTACCACGAGCGGTGGCTGGGAGACCTGTGGCTGCGGTCCCAGGACCCCGACCCGGTGAGCTTCGTCCGGCGGGGCTGGGACGACTGTCTCGCGGCGCTGGAGCGGGTCCGGGAGGCGGCCGGGTCCGTCTCGCCCGAGACCGACCCGTGCCTGGCCACCGGGGAGGGGTGGATCGCGGAGGAGGCGCTCGCCACGGGGCTGCTGTGCTTCCTGCTCTTCCCCGACGAGCCGGTGACCGCGCTGCGGCGGGCCGCGTGCACGGCGGGGGACTCCGACTCCATCGCCTGCCTGGCGGGGGCGTTCGCGGGGGCGCACCTCGGGGCCGACGCCTGGCCCGCCGCCTGGGCGGAGCGGATCGAGTACCGCGAGGAACTGCTGGAGCT
>NZ_JACADT010000106.1:0-10332 GCF_013421635.1 Streptomyces sp. UH6
CGCCGAGGCCCACTCCCCGTCGACCCGGGCCCCACGGGCCCCACGGGGCCGACGGACACGGGGCCTGCGGGGCCTGCCTGGCCGGCGGATGCCACGGGTGCCTCCGACCTGACCAGCGGCAACGGTTCCGCCGGCTCCAGTTCGGGATCGTCGACGGAGAACGTCCGCACCCGTCCCGGGGCCGGCGACTCCGGCGTCTCGAACCGCACCGTGACCCGCCCGACCCCGCTTCCCTGCACCCACCCGTGCCCGAACACCGCGTGCCGCACGTCGTGGCCGGCGGTCCATCTCCGCACCGGCCGCTCCACCGACGGCTCCCGCCCTGGTATCGACCGGTCGGCGACGTCCTCCTCCTCACCCGGCTCCGCCTCCTCCTCCGCGTGCGCGGCCTGGGCGAACAGGTCCTCCTGGGTGAAGTCGGCCAGCCCGGACACGCCGACCCCCAGCAGCCGCACGCCCCCCGTCGTGTCGACCACCTCCAGCAGCCGCGCCGCCGCCTCCCGGACCACCGCCGGATCGTCCGTCGGACCGCGCAGCGTCTCGGACCGCGTCAGCGTGGAGAAGTCGTACCGGCGCACCTTCAGATGGATGGTCCGTCCCGCGTGCCCGCCGGCCCGCAGTCTCCGCACGCACCGGTCGGCCAGCCGCCGCACCTCCAGCCGGATCCGCACCCGGTCGTGGATGTCGACGTCGTAGGTGTCCTCCACCGACACCGACTTGGTCTCCCGCTCCGCCACCACCGCTCGTTCGTCGCGGGCCAGCGCCATCGCGTAGAGCGCCTGTCCGTGGGCTCTGCCCACCAGCCGCACCAGTTCGTCCTCACCGGCCTCGGCCAGTTCCCCCACGGTGGCGATCCCGGCGCGGCGCAGGTGGTCGCCGGTCGCGGGCCCCACGCCCGGCAGGGTCCGCACCGGCATCGGCGCCAGCAGCTCCCGCTCGGTCCCCGGGTCGATCAGCACCAGGCCGTCCGGCTTGGCCTCCTCGGAAGCGATCTTGGCCAGCATCTTGGACGCCGCCAGACCGACCGACCCGGTGAGCCCGGTGGCGGCGCGGATGTCCGCGCGCAGCCGCTCGCCGACGCGCCGCGCGGAGGCCGGGTCCCGGGCCACCCCGCCGGCCTCCAGGTCGACGAAGGCCTCGTCCAGGCTGAGTGGCTCCACCAGCGGTGACAGGGCGCGCAGCAGCGCCATCACCTGGTCGCTGACGGAGCGGTAGAGCGAGAAGCGCGGCGCCAGGTACGCGGCGTGCGGCGCCAGCCGCCGCGCCTGTCCCATGGGCATCGCGGACCGCACCCCGAAGACGCGTGCCTCGTACGAGGCGGTGGCCACGACCCCGCGCGGGCCCAGTCCGCCGACCACCACCGCCTTGCCGCGCAGGCTCGGCTTGGACGCCTGCTCCGCCGCGGCGAAGAAGGCGTCCATGTCGAGATGGAGAATCGTCGGCGCGGACCTCACACCACCGATGGTGCCGCACACCACCGACACAGCGGCCCCCGGCCGGATCTCAGACCGCCCGGTTGCTCCGCCTGCGGGCCAGTTCGTCCGCCGGATTGTGCCCGATCAGCGTCTCGCCGGTGTCCACGCGCTCGCCGTGCAGCTGGGAGAGCGCCTTCTCCACGTCGCGCCACACCACTCCGACGGCGATGCCGAAGATGCCCTGCCCCCCTTGGAGCAGCGCGTGCACCTCGTCCGGCGAGGTGCACTCGTAGACCGTGGCGCCGTCGCACATCAGGGTCATCCCCTCCAGGTCGCGGAACCCCTGCTCACGCAGGTGCTGGACCGTGGTGCGGATGTTCTGCAGCGAGACCCCGGTGTCGAGGAAACGCTTGACGATCTTCAGGACGACGACGTCCCGGAAGCTGTAGAGCCGCTGGGTCCCCGATCCGTGGGCGGGCCGCACGCTCGGCTCGACCAGTCCCGTACGCGCCCAGTAGTCCAGCTGGCGGTAGGTGATCCCGGCCGCGGCACAGGCCGTGGGCCCGCGGTAGCCGACCTGTTCGGACGTCGTCTGCGCCCCGCCGTGGCCCCCCGCACCGGTCGCCGAGCGCTGCGGCGCGTAACCGGCCGTGTTGCCGTGGGGCCGATACGAACCGCTGTCGCCCGGGACACGTCCCGGTGCGCCGGCCGTATCGTCGCCGCTCATTCTCACGCCGACCTCCGTCCTAGACCTGCCTTCCAGACGGTAGGCAGTCGTCAGGGGTGCGTCAACGATCGCCACACTCGGCACGCCGAGTGATAATCACCCTGCGAGTGGTTTTTCGTGCCCCGTCGCGGGGAAAGGCTAGCCGAATGTGCCCGGCGCGGACGGCAGGACGGCTGCAGTGACACCGGCAATTGCCGACGCGCCGGCCGCGAGCGGCCGGCGCGTCATCGGACTGCCTGGGAACGGGAACCTACGGGCGGGTCACTGATTGCTGGTGCCGAAGTCCTCGGGAGAGATCTGGTCGAGGAACTCGCGGAACTTCTCCACCTCGTCCTCCTGCTCGTCCGGAATCGCGATCCCCGCGTCGTCGAGCACCCCGTCACTGCCGTAGATCGGCGTGCCGGTGCGCAGGGCGAGGGCTATGGCGTCGGACGGGCGGGCGCTGACCTCCACGCCGCTGGCGAAGACCAGCTCGGCGAAGAAGACGCCCTCACGCAGGTCGGTGATCCGCACCTCGCTGAGCTCCTGGCCGACCGCCTCGAGCACGTCCTTGAACAGGTCGTGCGTCAGCGGCCGTGCGGGCACCATGCCCTGCTGGGCGAATGCGATGGCCGTCGCCTCTCCCGGACCGATCCAGATGGGAAGGTAGCGGTCGCCTCCCACTTCGCGCAGGAGCACGATCGGCTGGTTGGAGGGCATTTCGACCCGGACACCTACGACATCGAGCTCGTTCACACAGCAACCCTAGGCCGTGCTCGCACGGTTTGGGTAGTCGGGCAGGGCATGGGTGGATTCCGGGAGGTCAGGACAGGCGCACGCCGAGGGCGGTCTGCAGCAGCGCGGAGTGCAGGCGCGTGGTCAGTCCGGCCAGCTCCCGTGTCCGGACCCGCGCGTGCTCCCTGGTGTCCGGGTTGGGGTGCCGCTTCAGCGGGGCGACGACCTGGTCCACGAGACCGGCGTCGCGGTCCGCCGCGGTCTTCATGGCCCGCAGGTGGCGCGGCTCGATCCCGAAGCGGGCCATCTCGCCGAGCAGGGTGGCCACCGTGACCGCGGCCGCGTCGTATCCGCCCTCGGGCAGCGGCTCGATCAGCCCGAACGACTCCCAGGCCTCCAGCTGCTCCTCACCGCTGCCGGCCGCCGCCAGGAGCTCGTCCCGCCCGACACGCACCGCTGTGGCGCCGTCCGGTTCGGACTCCGGCACCGGGTCCTGGGTCGGGTCGGTCCCTCCGGCCGGACCGGGGAACCCGTCCTCGGACTCTCCCGTGGACCCCGGCTCGCCGCCCACCGCGTCATCGGCCGGCCGGACGCCCTCCAGGGCGTCCAGCCGCTCCCGGATGACCTTCAGCGGCAGATAGCCGTCCCGCTGCATCCTCAGCACCCGGGCCAGCCGCTCGACGTCCCCGGCACTGAACTTCCGGTACCCCGACGGGGTGCGCCGGGGCTCGACCAGCCCCTCCGACTCCAGGAACCGGATCTTGGAGATGGTGACCTCGGGGAACTCGTCGCGCAGCAGGCTCAGCACCGTGCCGATGCTCATCAGCCGGCTGTCCGCGGTGGCGGCGCCGGTTCCGGCGCCGCCACTCGGTGGTTCAAGCATGGACCTTCCCTGGGGTTGCCCCCGGACGAGTCCGGAGGGTCAGACGCCCCGCTGGCTCGCGTAGAAGACCAGGCGGTACTTGCCGATCTGGACCTCGTCACCGTTGGCCAGAGCGACCTGTTCGATGCGCTCACGGTTCACGTACGTGCCGTTGAGGCTGCCCACGTCCGCCACCGTGAAGATGCCGTTCGCGTCGCGGCGGAACTCCACATGGCTGCGGGAGACCGTCACGTCGTCCAGGAAGATGTCGCTCTGCGGATGACGACCCGCCGTCGTCAGCTCGGCGTCCAGCAGGAAACGGCTGCCGGAGTTGGGGCCGCGCCGCACCACCAGGAGGGCCGAACCGGCAGGCAGCGCCTCGACCGCGGCCTGCGCCTCGGGCGACAGGGCCGGGACCTGCGTCTGGCCGGTGGCCTCCGGGTCGTACGACTCGATGCCGGAGATGGAGATCGTCGAGGTCGTCTCGGAGGGACGCTCCGGGACACCGGCCCGGAGCGGAGCTCCGCAGTGCGAGCAGAAGCGGCTGTTCTCCGCATTGCGGTTGCCGCACCGCGTACACACCAGGGCCGACATGGACGGATCCTTCTGCTGCGGCTGCCCCGCCGCTGAGGTCGACGGGTCCCCGAAACCTATGCGGCCCGCCTGGGCAGGGTCAACGGCCGACGCGCCGTGACCACCGGAATTGCCACCCTCCGGACCAGCGACCTGGTCCCGGTAGAGCGGACGGTTCTGGGCGTCGGAACCGTCGCGATGGCGGGCCGTCTCGCTGCCGCCCTCTCGCGCACTCTTGCCGAACAACTTCGCAAACAACTTCACGGGCGATTCCCCTTGACCGAAACAGACCCGCCCGTGGGGCAGGACGAACCCTGACTGCACCGACCGGCCGACCCGGACATCTTCACAACGTCCGTCTCCGCCATACAGTTTCCACCACACACCACTTCTATGGCGCGCCGACCCCCCGCAATCCGACACTCCGTCGGAAGGGCGTCCGAGAAGCCCCGCCTCACCGGGCCGACGACCGAGCGTAGTCAGGCCGCTTCGCCCCTCGCAAGGCGTCCACGACGATCTTCGTGCCACGCTCCACGACGACGGTGGCCTGCTCCTTCTCCAGAGTCTGCACCACCCCTCCCGGGATGTTCAGCGCGGGCTCCAGATCCTGCGGCTTGCCGATGACCTTGAAACGATACGGAGCGGCGATCTTGTTCCCGTCCACCGACACTCCGGCGTCTCCGTCCGTCCGCTCCGTCAGATAGGTTCCGGCGACCACGCGGACCCCGTTGAGCTGGATGGCCTCCGCGCCCGCGGCCCGCAGCTCCTGGACGGCGTCGAGGAGCTGGTCGGCGCCCACCGCGTCCTGCGGGTCCTGGACCGTCACGGTGATGCCCGGGCCCTCGGCCGCGACCGTCCCGGCCAGCACGCCGAGCTGCCGCTCCTTGGCCAGTGTCTGACGGCGGGCCTCCTCGGCCTGGTCGGAACTGTTCTCCAGCTCCGACCGCTGGCTCTCGAGGCTCTTCTGCTCCTCCTCCAGCCGCGCCGTGCGGTCGTCGAGCTCGTCGAGGATGCGCACCAGGTCCTCCTGCCGGGCGCCCCGGAGGGCGGTGTCGCCCTCGCTGTGCGAGGCGACCTGCACGGCCAGCCCGAACCCGAGCCCGAAGAGCAGCAGGGCCACGATCAGCTGGGCACGGCTCACCCTGGGCGGCCAGAGGCTCTGTGCGAGCCTCTGACGCCCTGTCAGCGCCGTCGGAGCCTTCTCCTCCGTCTCGCCCCGCACAGCGGCCGAGGGGGGCCTCTCCTGCGGCAGCTCCTTGCGCAGCCGGTTGTCCGGCCTCCCTGGGCCGTCCTGCGGCCCCGGGTTCCCCTCGTGCCTCTCCTCGTTCATCGCCTCACGCCCTGAAGACGTGCCGGCGGATGGCCGCGGCGTTGGAGAAGATCCGGATGCCCAGGACGACGACCACGCCGGTGGACAGCTGGGCGCCGACCCCGAGCTCGTCGCCGAGGAAGACGATCAGCGCGGCGACGACCACGTTGGACAGGAACGACACCACGAAGACCTTGTCGTCGAAGATGCCGTCCAGCATGGCCCGCAGTCCGCCGAACACGGCGTCGAGCGCCGCGACCACGGCGATCGGGAGGTACGGCTCCACGGCCACCGGGACCTCGGGCCGGACCAGCAGGCCCACCACGACTCCCACGACCAGGCCCAGTACGGCGATCACGATGTGCCCTTCCCGCTGTCCGGCTGTTCAGCCTCAGCTGGTTCCGATGTCTGTGCCGGCTCGGCCGTGCGCAGGATCACGCTGGGGGCGGCGGGCAGCCGCAGGTCCTGCTCGACCGAGATGGCCGTGCGGATGCCGTAGTTCTCCTGCAGCGCGTAGAGGTAGAGCCCGTCCGCGCTGTCCTGGAACAGGGTGCTGAGCCGCTTCCCGTCCCCCACCGCGAGCACCGTGTACGGCGGTGCCAGCGGCTTGTTGTCGACCAGTATCGCGTCACCCGCCGCCCGGATGGCGGACAGGGCGGTCAGACGCCGGCCGTTGACGGAGACGGCCTCGGCGCCCGACTCCCACAGGCCGTTGACCACCCGCTGGAGGTCCCGGTCACGCACCCGGCCGGTGTCGGAGAACCCGCTCGAACCGCGCGGCTCGCCGTCGGCCCCCGTGCCCGAGCCCTCCGCGTCGTCGACGACCAGCTTGACGCCCGGCCCGTGCACGGCGACGGCGCCGGACAGGATCTGCAGCGTCTCCAGTTCGTCGCCGCCGCCCCCGTGCTCGCGCAGCGCCTCTCGCTGGCGCTCTCCGACCTCGGCCCGGAGCTGGTCGACACTGCCCTCGAGCTCGTCGGCCCGCTCGGTCTGCCGCTCGATCCTGTCGATCAGTTCCTCGCGCTCCCGGGCGACCACCGGGGCGTCCTCGCGGGCCTGCGCCGCACCGAGGGTGACCACCAGGGCGGCCAGCACGAGCCCGCCGGCCAGACCCAGCTTCGCCTTGAGCGTCTTCGGCATGCCGCCGTCCTCGCCGCGCTTGCGCGCGGCGGCCTCGGCGTAGCCGTCGTCGAGGCTGTGGTCCATGACGTTGGTGAGCAGCGACATGGAGGCGTCCGGGCGCGGAGGGCGATCGGGAGTGCTCCGAACGGGGGGCTGCTGCGGCATGCCGCACATCGTCGCATGCCGCGACCCTGTACCACGAACGGCCCCATCGGCGTGCCGGGCGGACCCCGTCGCGGGGTCCGCCCGGCTGTCCGGCAGGGGCGGGGCTCAGTGCCCGGCGCCCTCCACCACGGTGCTCCACTCGTCGAGGAGCGCCTGTGCCGAGGCGTCGTCGGGGCCTTCCGCCCACAGGTGGGTGACCGCTTCGGCGGGGTCGGGCAGCACCAGGACCCAGCGCCCGTCGGCCTCCACGACCCGCACGCCGTCGGTGGTGTCGACGAACCGGTCCCCGGCCGCCTCGACCACCCGGCGCATCACCAGGCCCTTCACCGCCCAGGGCGTGGCCAGGTCCCGCTTGAGCACATGGGCGCGCGGGATCCGCGCGTCGATCTGGCTCAGGGTGAGCTGGGTGCGGGCCACCAGGCCGATCAGGCGCACGAAGGCGGCCGTGCCGTCGAAGACGCCGCTGAACTCCGGGACGATGAAGCCGCCGAGGCCGTCACCGCCGAAGATGGTCGACTCCTCGCGCCCCACCCGGGTGAGGTCGTCGGGAGAGGTGGTCGTCCACTCGACCTGTGTGCCGTGGTACGCCGCGACCTGCTCGGCGATGCGGGTCGTGGTCACCGGGAGCGCCACCCGGCCGCTGCGGCGCTCGGCCGCGACCAGGTCCAGCATCACCAGCAGCGCCCGGTCGTCCTCGACGATCCGGCCCCGCTCGTCGACCAGCGACAGCCGCTCACCGACCGGGTCGAAGCGCACGCCGAAGGCCGCTCCCGACGAGGCGACGATCTCGCCGAGCCGCACGAGCCCGGCCCGACGCATCTCCAGGGTCTCCGTCGGCCGGGCTTCGTCCAGGCCCGGGTTGATGGTCAGCGAGTCGACCCCGAGTTTGCCGAGCAGGCTGGGCAGCACCAGTCCCGCGCTGCCGTTGGACGCGTCCACCACGACCTTCAGTCCGGCGTCCGCGATGCCGCTGGTGTCGACGTTGCGCAGCAGCGAGCCGGTGTAGGAGTCGAAGGTGCTGGACGGGAAGTGCAGGTCCCCGATCTCGCCGGGGAAGGCGCGACGGTACTCCTGCCGTGCGAAGACCCGGTCCAGCTTCCGCTGCCCGGCCTGCGACAGGTCGGCGCCCTGGCTGTCGAAGAACATGATGTCCACGGAGTCCGGCACCCCGGGCGTGGTCCGGATCATGATGCCGCCCGCGCTTCCGCGGGCGGTCTGCTGCCGGGCCACCGGCAGCGGCACGTTCTCCAGGTCGCGCACGTCGATCGCGCTGGCCTGCAGCGCCGAGATGACGGCCCTCTTCAAGGCCCGGGCGCCTCGCGAGTGGTCGCGCGCGGTGGTGACCGTGGCGCCCTTCTTCAGGGTCGTCGCGTACGCGCCGGCCAGCCGCACGGCGAGCTCCGGCGTGATCTCGACGTTGAGGATGCCGGAGACGCCTCGCGCGCCGAAGAGATGCGCCTGGCCTCTGGACTCCCAGATCACCGAGGTGTTGACGAAGGCTCCCGCCTCGATGGTCTTGAACGGGTAGACCCGCACATTGCCCTGCACGATCGATTCTTCACCGATCAGGCACTCGTCACCGATGACGGCGCCGTCCTCGATTCGAGCGGCCCGCATGATGTCGGTGTTCTTGCCGACCACGCAGCCACGAAGGTTGCTGTGCGGCCCGACGTACACGTTGTCGTGGACGACGGCCTTGTGCAGGAAGGCGCCGCTCTTGACGACCACGTTGGAACCGATCACGGTGTGCTCGCGCAGTTCCGCGCCGGCCTCCACCTTGGCGTAGTCGCCGATGTAGGCGGGCCCGCGCAGGACGGCGTCGGGGTGCACCTCGGCACCCTCGGCGACCCACACCCCGGGCGAGATCTCGAAGCCGTCGATGTCGACGTCGACCTTGCCCTCGAGGACGTCGGCCTGTGCCTTCACGTAGCTTTCGTGCGTGCCCACGTCCTCCCAGTAGCCCTCGGCGACATAGCCGTAGATCGGCCGGCCTTCCTTCATGAGCTGCGGGAAGACGTCACCCGACCAGTCCACCGGGACATCGGGCTGGACGTACTTGAAGACCTCGGGCTCCATCACGTAGATGCCCGTGTTGACGGTGTCGGAGAAGACCTGGCCCCAGGTCGGCTTCTCCAGGAAGCGCTCGACCTTGCCCTCGTCGTCAACGATCGTGATGCCGAACTCCAGCGGATTCGGCACACGCGTCAGGCAGACGGTGACGAGGGCGCCCTTCTCCTTGTGGAAATTGATCAGCTCGGTCAGGTCGAAATCGGTAAGGGCGTCACCCGAGATCACGAGGAAGGCGTCGTCCTTGAGTGCCTCTTCGGCGTTCTTGACGCTTCCCGCGGTGCCGAGTGGCTTCTCCTCGTTGGCATAGGTGAGCTCCATACCGAGCTCTTCGCCGTCACCGAAGTAGTTCTTGACCAAAGAGGCCAAGAACTGGACAGTGACCACGGTTTCGTTGAGCCCATGCCTTTTCAGCAGCCTCAGCACGTGCTCCATGATCGGCCGGTTGGCAACCGGCAGGAGCGGCTTGGGCATGCTCGAGGTCATGGGGCGAAGGCGGGTGCCCTCGCCTCCGGCCATCACGACGGCCTTCATGTCGGAAGCGTCCTCCTCTGACAGACGACGGTGAGACCGACAGCCTCCGCACGAATCGTCCCGCATGTTCCGGACACGGGCCATCCGGCCCCGAGGGGCCACTCATCGGCGAGTCAGTCGGCAGTGGCCATGGTGTCCGCGCGAACAAGGCGTCGGACCTGAACCACGTAGAGGACTCCTGCCCACCAATAGAGGGTTGTACCCCACCCTGCGAACGCCCAACCGAAAATCGCTGCCAATGAGGCCAGCCAGCCACTGCCGTCACTCAGCAGAAGTAGCGGGAAGGCGTACATCAGGTTGAACGTCGCCGCCTTGCCGAGGAAGTTCACCTGCGGCGGCGGATAACCGTGCCGGCGCAGGATCGCCACCATCACCAGCAGAACGGCTTCACGCGCCAGCAGCACGATCGTCAGCCACAGCGGAAGGATTTCCCGCCACGTCAGACCGAGCAGGGTGGAGAGGATGTAGAGCCTGTCCGCCGCCGGATCCAATAGCCGGCCAAGGCTGCTGATCTGGTTCCAGCGTCGCGCGAGCTTCCCGTCCAGATAGTCGGTGACACCGCTCAGCGCCAGCACCAGCAGGGCCCAGCCGTCACTCTTGGGGCCACCGAACTCGGGCCGCAGAATGAGCCACAGGAACAGGGGCACGCCGAGAAGCCTCGCCATGCTGAGGATATTGGGGATGGTGAGTACCCGGTCCGTCTGGACGCGGGTCTCCTGGACCTCCACCCGGGGGCCTCCTGTGGGATACGTGTCAATGGTGCGATCGAACCTTACCGCCAGGGCCGACGCCCGGACGCGGAGGGGTCCGCCCGAAGGTCGGAGCTCTCCATAAAGCAGAAAGC
>NZ_JACADT010001060.1:0-1886 GCF_013421635.1 Streptomyces sp. UH6
CCCGCCGCGCGGTCGTCGCACCCGCGCACCGCCACGACGACCAGGCCTCCGGATGGAGCGGCCCGGGACCCCTGATCCTCGAGGAGTGCCCGCCGCTGCCGCCGGAACCGGCGGCAGGCCACCCCGCGGGCGACGACGAGGCAGTCCTGCTCTCCGGGCCCACCCCCGGGCACCTGGCGGCGTCGGCCCAGCGGCTCGCCGACTGGCTGGACGCACAGGACCCGCAGACACTCGACCTGCCGGGGCTCGCCGGGGAACTGCGGCTGCGCAGACTCACCGGGCCGTGCCGCCTGGCGATGGACGTCCAGGACGCCCGGGGTCTGCGTGCCGCCCTGGAGGCGTTCCTGCGTACCGGCGAGGGCGCGGTCGACCTCCGCAAGGACACCGGCGACCCCCAGCGGCTGAGCGGCCTGCCGGAGACGGACGCCTATCTCGCCGCGCTCTGGCGGGCAGGGAACCGGGCGCAGGTGACCGGCCTGTGGCTGACGGGGGTCCAGGTCCGCTGGCCGGCACTGGACGCCGGACGGGCCCGCCGTCCCGGCGCCGCGCCGCCCACCTCGGTGTTCCTGCGGCGCCCCCTGTGGCTGCGCGACGGGCAGGAGGCCGCCGGATGAGCGTGGCCGCACAGCCGGCGACCCGCACGGTACGGCTGTGGTTCTGCCCCGACGAGGAGCTGGCCGCCGAGGTCGCCGCGGTGCTGGGCGACCACTGGCTGGACGAACACGAACGGCAGACCCTCGAGCAGTTCCTGTTCGACCGCGACCGCCGCCAGTACCTGCTCTCCCATGTGCTGGTGCGCCGGGTGCTGGCCCTGGAGTGCGGCGTCCCGGAGAAGGAGGCCGACATCTGGCGTTCCTCCCGCGGCCGGCCGTTCCTGCGGAAACCGGCGGCCGGCCTGCCCCGTGACGGTGAGGAGCTCGACTTCAACCTCTCCCACGCGGGCGGCCACAACGTCGTCGGAGTGGTGCGCCGCCACCGGATCGGGGTGGATGTCGAACGGCTCGACCGGGGCGACCAGGGCTTCGACACCATCGTGCAGACCTTCGCGCGCAGCGAGCAGGACTGGGTCGCCCGCGCCGCACCCGGACGGAGCCGGGACCAGCGGGTGCTGCGCCTGTGGACCCTGAAGGAGGCGTACACCAAGGCGCGCGGACTGGGCCTGGGCCTGCCCTTCGACAGCTTCTCCTTCCGGCTCGACGAGGACCGGGGTGTCCTCGGCTTCCGCCCGCCGGACGACGACCACGGGCACCGGTGGCGGTTCCTCGAGCTCGAGCCGGTACCGGGCGTGCTCGCCGCCGTGGCCGTGATGGCGGAGGAGAACGAGGAACTCGTCCTCGAACTGCGGCACGGCTTCCCCTGGAGCAGGAAGGCCCCCCGGACCCTGGCCGTTCCGGAATGCCTCGGGCCGGTCTGACCGGCCCGCCCAGCCCGGCGCGAGCGATCCTCCAGCGGCTCTCGAACACCTTTCCAGCGGCTCGTCGGACGGTGATACATACCGATCCGACGAACCGTGGGGAGCGCTGGCCATGGGTGACCTTCCGCCGGTCCTCGATGCCCGGCGCGACGAGACGGACGGCCCGGCGGCCACACCCCGCCGCCGGGTCGCCGCACCGCCGGCCACACCGCCCGGCGTACCGTCCCGCACCCCGCCCGGCAACCCGTCCCGCACCCGGCCGCAGCCCTGGACGCCACGCGCCCAGGAGCGTCCCGCACCCCCGGACCGTCTGCCGACAGACGCGGACGGCGCCTGCCCCCCGAACGGGGAACCGCTCCTCGGCGAGGACGTCACCGCGCACGACGTCACGGCGCAATTCGTCCCCGCCGAGGAAGGCGGGCGGCTGGTCCGCCCCGACGTCCTCGCCACCGTGCTGCGCCCCCTGTTCCGC
>NZ_JACADT010001061.1:0-1885 GCF_013421635.1 Streptomyces sp. UH6
CAGAACGCCGGCGACCACCAGACCCACCAGCGGCAGCGTGACGGCACCCGCCCCGGCGCCGTCCCGCGCGGCGACGACGGCCCGGTGGCCCCACCCGGTGGGCAGGGAGAACAGCACCTCCACCACCCGCGCCGGCACCTGCCCGACGGACGGCGTGACCAGCGTGGTGTCCCCGTCGTCGAGGCGCGGCAGCAGCCACGCCGCGAGGGGCACCCATCCCGAGAACGACACCGCGAGCATGACCGCCGTCTGGGCCCCCGCCAGGGTCGTCCCGGCACGGGTCTGCAACAGACGGGCCGCCAGGGCCGCCACCGCCTTCCCGGCCCATGCCAGGAAGTAGAGCTGTGCCACGGCGGCCGCCCCGGCGACCGCGGTCACCGCCGCCCCGCCCGGAGCGGCCAGTACCACCAGGGAGGACAGGCACACCGCCGTGACGAGGGGGCCCACACCGAACAGTTCGGTCCACGACAGCGCCCCGGCCAGCCGCCACGGCCGGACGGGGTAACCCCGCAGCCACTCGCGGGAGATGACCGAGGGGTCGTGCCGGGGCTGGGCCAGCGGCCCGAACAGCCACGCGCCGCCCCAGACGGTGAGGGCCACCGCGATCCAGCCCTCGTGCACCGTGCCCCGTGCCGACATCGCGGCGGCCCAGACCACCGCCGCGGCCAGAGCCAGTCCACCGACCAGGCCGAACCCCCGTTCGTCGTGCGGGCCGTTGCGGAAGAGCCGCAGCTTGAGCCCGAACAGCGCGCGCGTCACCCCCGGCCGCCTGGTGACCCCTCGCGTCCGCGCGACCCCGGCCGGCCGTGTCACGAGAGCCACTTCAGCGGGCGGACCGGGTCGGCGCCCACCAGCTCCACGAACCGCTCGTTCAGCGTCCGCCCCGCCGCGACCTCCTCCACCGGCCCCTCGGCCAGCAGCCGTCCGCCGACCACCACCGCCACCCGGCGGCAGTTGCGCTCCACGAAGTCCATGATGTGGCTCGACATGACCACCGTCCCGCCCCCGTCGACGTACTGCCGCAGCACGCGTTCGATGCTGTGCGCGGACACCGGGTCGATGGCCTCGAACGGCTCGTCCAGCACCAGTACGCGCGGCCGGTGCAGCAGGGCGAGCGCCAGGTTGATCTTCTTGCGCATGCCGGTGGAGTACTCCACGACCAGCGTCCGCGGGACCGCGGCCAGCCCGAGGACCTCCAGCAGGTCCTCGGCCCGGTCGCGCCAGCCGTCGTCCAGACCGCGCAGCCCCGCGCCGTAGCGCAGCACCTCGGCGGCGGTCAGCCGCTCGGGCAGCGACAGGCCGTCCATCATCACCCCGAGCTGGGCGAGGGCGGCCTCCCGGTCGGTCCGCAGATCGTGACCGGCGATCCTGACCGTTCCCGACGTCGGCTCCCGCAGTCCGCACACGGCGGTCAGCGTGGTCGTCTTGCCGGCGCCGTTGGGGCCGACGATGCCGTAGAACATTCCCGACGGAATGGTCAGGCTGAGCCGGTCGACGGCCGGTACGGAACCGAAGCGCTGGGTCAGGTCCGTGATCTCCACGGCGGGCACGGAACCGGGAGCGACACCGGGATCAGGCACGGGCTCGGGCACGGCGTTCGCGTGAGGCACGGACAGGGCTTCCCTCGTCGGATCTGGTGGGCACAGGCCCAACTGATCATCCCGCAGGCGCGGTTGGGCGCCAAGCCGTTTCTCCGCCGATCATCCTCCGGCATGGTTCGCCCGGTCCTGCGGTTCCGTGCGCCCACAGTCCTGGGAAGGGTCACGGTCCTGGGAGGGGTCACAGTCCTGGGAGGGGTCACGGTCCTGGGAGGGGTCACGCCCCGGCCGCCGCCCGCTCTCCTCAGCCCCGGGCGGTGCGGGGGCCGGTGACGTCGGCGCCGAGG
>NZ_JACADT010001062.1:0-1882 GCF_013421635.1 Streptomyces sp. UH6
GGGGCCCCGCTGGAGACCGGCGCCTGGGGCGAGGACCTGCTGATCGTCGACTCGCCCAGCCCGGGTTCCGGCGAACGCTGGGACCCCGCCTCGCTCGGCCGCGCGCCCTCCGGTTCCTGGCTGCTCGCCGGCGGACTGGACCCGGACAACGTCGCCGAGGCGGTGGCCGGACTGCGGCCCTGGGGCGTCGACGTCTCCAGCGGTGTGGAGCGCGCCCGCGGGGTCAAGGACCCGGCGCTGATCGAGAAGTTCGTGACGGCGGCCAAGGCGGCCGGTGCGGCCACGGCGGGCGGGGCGGTGGCCGCGGGGTGAGGTGCCGGGTGACACACGGGGCTGCCTCCAAGAGCCAACCGGCTGTCACCTAAGGCGGATTGAGGGCACGGCGGGGCGGCCCGCAGTATCGGAGGGCCGTTTCCCGGACGCGTACGGGCGCACCAGGCGCACACCTGGTGCACGGCACTTCCGCATCCGCCGAACCACTGGGGGAACCATGTGGCTGCCCACGTCCGGGCGACACCGGGACTTCATCGAGCGCTACCTGACCCTGCACGACCGCTACACCGCCGGAGAGCTCCGTGAGGAGGAGTGGCGGCGGTGGGCCGAGGAACAGCTGCGCACGGTCGTCGCGCTCGCCCAGCAGGGCTCGCCCTTCTACGCCCGCCACCTCGCCGGTGTCCGGGCCGACGGGCTCACGCTCGACGGCCTGCGGCGGCTGCCCTTCACCACCAAGGACGACCTGCGCACCGCCATGCACGACGTCCTCAGCCGCGACCTCGACGAGGCGTGCTTCTACTACGAGACCACCGGCACCACCGGCCCCGCCACCCCCTGCCCGCGCGACCCGCGCGAGGTGATCGCCTCCAACGCGCACGTGACGGAGAGCTGGCGGAACATCTTCACCGACGTCTTCGGCGACCGCGCCCCGCGGGTCGGCGTGATGGGCCCCACCGAGGTGCACTCGCTGGGCGACACCCTCGGCGACGTGGCCCGCAACCTCGGATCCGCCGTCGCCAAGATCTGGCCGTACTCGCCCGTCATCGGCTTCCCGAAGGCGCTGCAGCTGCTCCGCGACCTCCGCCTGGACGTGGTGTTCTGCACCCCGAACGTGGCCCTGTCGCTGGCCAAGGCCGCGATCGAGGAGGGCCTCGACCCGCGCCGGGACTTCCACGTCAAGGTCTTCCTGGTCACCGGCGAGATGTGCACCCCCGACCTGGCCCGCCAGATCGACCAGGCCTGGGGCGCCCGTACCTACAACGCCCTCTACGGCGCCCAGGAGACCCTCGTCGTCGCCTCCGCCTGCGCGCACGGCCGGCTCCACCTGGCCCGGCCCAACTACGTCGCCGAACTGGTCGACCCGGACACCGGCGCCCCGCTCGGCGACACCGGCACCGGGGAACTCGTCGTCACCATGCTGATCGACGGCATCAAGCCGCTGATCCGCTACCGCACCGGCGACCTGGTCGAACTCCGCGCCAACGACTGCGGCTGCGGCATCCGCGGGCCCGTCGTGCGGGTCGTCGGCCGCACCCGCGACCGGATCGTCCTCGGCGGACACAGCTTCCAGGCCTGGCAGATCGAGCAGGCCGTCCTGGACGGCGTCGACCACGCCTACGGCTACCAGGTCGTCATCGAACGGGACGACACCGGCGAGGACCTGGTCACCGTCCGCCTCGACCTGCCCGGCGGCCCCGCCCCGGGGCAGCAGGCCGCGCACGCGGGACGGATCGCCGCCGCGCTCGGGGTGCGCTGCACCGTGGAGTTCCTGGACGAGCTCGACCCCGTCACCACCACCGGCGCCTTCGTCAGCTGGAAGGCCGCCCGCATCCACGACCGGCGCTACGCGTCGGACCACGAGACGGCCGCCGCCCGCCGGCTCGCCGGA
>NZ_JACADT010001063.1:0-1879 GCF_013421635.1 Streptomyces sp. UH6
CAGCTCTATGGCGGACGGCGCGGGGACGCCCAGCCGGTCGGCGAGGTCCCGGACCAGCCGGTAGAGGTCGGGCGCGGAGCGCTCGGGGATCGGGACCGTCGGGCTGGTGGCCGGCCGGGAGCGCGCGACCACCAGCGAGACCGCCGCCGCCGCGCACAGCACCAGCACCGCCAGGACGGCGGTCACCAGTCGCGACAGGTCCCAGAACGGCCCGGCCAGCCGCCCGGTGGCACCCCCCGCCACCAGCACGACGAGGATCGCGGCCGGCAGCAGCGCCGTGCCCAGCGCCCAGCCCCGGACGCGCAGTACGGCGAGCGCCCTGGCCCGCGGGCCCGGCGCGGCCTCCATGCCCGTACCGGTCACGACCGGACCTCACCCCCTCACGTGTCCGTCGCCTGTCAGTCGTCGGTCTGTGCTGCGCATGCCCCCACTGTGGCACCGGGCCGGGACATCGCAATGTCTGTGGGCCAAGTGCCGGAACGCTCGCGGGGCACACTAGTTGGGGTCCGGACCCCAGTCAGCCATACCGCTCATCGCTCACTCGATGGAATGGCTTTGGGGAAAGGTGGATGACGCAGCGCAAAGATCAGGCCCCGGATTCCGGCCCTCGAGGGGCCCGGAGTCCGGGGCCTGCGCGCTGCGGCGGGAACGACGGGTCAGGCGTCCAGGGCCGCCTTCAGCGCGATGTCGGTGCGGTGGTGGGAGCCGTCCAGGTTGATCCGGGCGACCGCCGTGTAGGCGCGGTCGCGGGCCTCGGTGAGGTCGGAGCCGGTCGCGGTGACCGACAGGACCCGGCCACCGGCGCTGACCACGGCGTCGCCCTCCCGGCGGGTGCCGGCGTGCAGCACGTAGGCGTGCGGGGCGTCCTTCTCGGCGACCTCGTCCAGACCGGTGATGCGGTCGCCGGTACGGGGCGTGCCGGGGTAGTTGTGCGAGGCGACGACCACGGTGACCGCGGCCTCGTCGCTCCAGCGCAGCGGCTCCAGGTCGCCCAGGTTCTCCGTGGCGGCGGCCATCAGGACACCGGCGAACGGGGTCCGCAGGCGGGCCAGGACCACCTGGGTCTCCGGGTCGCCGAAGCGGGCGTTGAACTCGATCACCCGCACACCGCGCGAGGTGATCGCCAGGCCGGCGTAGAGCAGGCCGGAGAACGGGGTGCCGCGACGGCGCATCTCGTCGACGGTGGGCTGCAGCACCGACGCCATGACCTCGTCGACCAGCGCCGGGTCGGCCCAGGGCAGCGGGGAGTAGGCGCCCATGCCACCGGTGTTGGGGCCCTGGTCGTCGTTGAGCGCGCGCTTGAAGTCCTGCGCGGGCTGGAGCGGGACGACGGTGGTGCCGTCGGTGATGGCGAAGAGGGAGACCTCGGGGCCGTCCAGGTACTCCTCGATCACCACGCGCTCGCAGCCGGCGGCGTGCGCCTTGGCGGCCGCCAGGTCGTCGGTGACGACGACGCCCTTGCCCGCGGCGAGGCCGTCGTCCTTGACGACGTAGGGGGCGCCGAACGCGTCCAGCGCCTGGGCGACCTCCTCGGCGGTGGTGCAGACGTAGGAGCGGGCGGTGGGCACGCCGGCGCCGGCCATCACGTCCTTGGCGAACGCCTTGGAGCCCTCCAGCTGCGCGGCCTCCGCGGACGGGCCGAAGACCGCGATGCCCACCGCGCGTACGGCGTCGGCGACGCCGGCCACCAGCGGGGCCTCCGGGCCGACGACCACCAGGTCGGCGTCCAGCTCCTGGGCGAGCGCGGCGACGGCGGGGCCGTCGGTGGCGTCGACCGCGCGCAGCTCCGCCACCTCGGCGATTCCTGCGTTGCCGGGGGCGCAGTGCAGCGCGGTGACGGCGGGATCGAGGGACAGGGAGCGGCACAGGGCGTGTTCGC
>NZ_JACADT010001064.1:0-1879 GCF_013421635.1 Streptomyces sp. UH6
AGCGGCCCAACAACCGCCCCGGACCGGGCCGACCGAAGGCAGAGCACCAGCGCGCGGCAACCCGACCGCCCACCGACTGGACCACCCAAGGGCAGGACACCGCCGCCCAACGGCCCAACCGCCCGCCGACCGGGCAGGGTGCTGCCGTGGGGCGGGGGCGTCCGGAGGGGGCTTGGGCCCGTGGGGACGTGCGGGGCCCGCAGGGGGCTCAGGTCAGGGTGGGGCGGGTGGCGTAGAAGGCGACGGCCGACGCGGCGGCGACGTTGAGGGAGTCGACCCCCTCGGCCATCGGGATGGTGACGTGGAGGTCCGCGGCGGCGAGCACGCGGGGGCTGAGCCCGTCGCCCTCGGTGCCGAAGACGAGGGCCAGCCGTTCGTCCCGGCGCGCGGCCAACTCGTCCAGGGTGACGGACCGCTCGCCGAGGCAGAGCGCGGCGACCGTGAAGCCCCCCTCGCGCAGCCGCTCGAGGTCCGCGGGCCAGGACTCCAGCCGGGTCCACGGCACCTGGAAGACCGTGCCCATGGACACCTTCACGGCCCGCCGGTACAGCGGGTCGGCGCACCGCGGGGTGAGCAGCACGGCGTCGACGCCGAGGGCGGCCGCGTTCCTGAACGCGGCGCCGATGTTGGCGTGGTCGACGATGTCCTCGAAGACGGCCAGCCGCCGCGCCCCGGGGAGGAGTTCGCCGACGTCCCGCAGCGGCTCGCGCCGCATGGAGGCGAGCGCGCCGCGGTGGACGTGGTAGCCGGTGACCTGTTCGGCGGTCTCGGGGGTCACCACGTGGACCGGGGCGTCGGTCTCCTCGATGAGGTCGGCCAACACGCCCGCCCACTTGGGGGTGAGCATCATGGACCGCATCCCGTGACCGCCGGCGACGGCCCGCCGGATCACCTTCTCGCCCTCGGCGATGAACAGGCCCTCGGCGGGCTCGCGGCGGCGCCGCAGCTCGACGTCGGTCAGGTTCGTGTAGTCGGCGAGGCGGGGGTCGTCGGGGTCGTCGACGGGGATGAGTTCGGCCATGGGAGGAGGGTGCCTTACGGGAGTGTGGTGGGGCCGACGGCGACCACCGGGCCGATGACGATGACGGCGGGCGGCCGGACGTCCTCGGCGCGGACCACCTCTCCGACGGTGGCCAGGGTGGCGTCCACGCGCCGCTGGGCGCTGGTGGTGCCTTCCTGGACCAGGGCGACGGGGGTGTCGGGGGCCTTGCCGTGGGCGATCAGCGTCTCGGCGATGCGGCCTATCTTGTCGACGCCCATCAGGATGACGAGGGTGCCGGTGAGCCGCGCCATGGCCGCCCAGTCGACCAGCGAGCGCTCGTCGTCCGGGGCGACGTGACCGCTGAGGACGGTGAACTCGTGGGCGACGCCGCGGTGGGTGACCGGGATGCCGGCGGCGGCCGGGACGGAGATCGAGGAGGAGATGCCGGGGACGACGGTGCAGGCGATGCCGGCCTCGGCGAGCGCCTGGGCCTCCTCCATGCCGCGTCCGAAGACGTACGGGTCGCCGCCCTTGAGGCGGACCACGGCCTTGCCCTGCTGGGCGTGCTCGATCAGGGCGTTGTTGATGGCCTCCTGCGGCATGAAGCGCCCGTAGGGGATCTTCGCGGCGTCGATGACCTCGACGTGCGAGGGCAGTTCGTCGAGCAGGTCGCGGGGGCCGAGGCGGTCGGCGATGACCACGTCGGCCTCGGCGAGCAGGCGGCGGCCGCGCACGGTGATCAGGTCGGGGTCGCCGGGGCCGCCACCGACCAGGGCGACGCCCGGGGACTTGGTGCGGTGCTGCGGGGCGACGAGGGTGTTGTCGCGCAGCCCCTCGACGACGGCGTCGCGGATGGCGGCGGTGTGCCGCGGGTCGCGGTCCTTGGCCTCGGTGGTG
>NZ_JACADT010001065.1:0-1874 GCF_013421635.1 Streptomyces sp. UH6
GCTGGAGCACACCCGGGCCACCGCCGAGGAGTGCCGGGTCGACCCCGAGGAGCACCTGGGCATCGGCAGCGTCCACTTCCCCGAGCCGCACCTGGTCGGCGCCGAGCGGCGCACCGCGCAGCGGGTGCTGGCCTCCCGCGCGGCGGCCGGGATGGTGCTGCGCGGTTACGACCGGCGCCGGGAGTACTGGGAGCGGATGCACCACGAGCTGGACATCATCGCCCACCACGGCTTCGCCACCTACTTCCTCACCGTCGCCCAGGTCGTCGACGACGTCCGCGCCATGGGCATCCGGGTCGCCGCGCGCGGCTCCGGCGCCGGCTCCCTCGTCAACCACCTGCTGGGCATCGCGCACGCCGACCCCGTCGAGCACGGGCTGCTGATGGAGCGGTTCCTCTCCAAGCGGCGCGCGGTGCTGCCCGACATCGACGTCGACGTGGAGTCCGCCCGCAGGCTGGAGGTCTACCGGAGGATCTTCGACCGGTTCGGCGGCGAGCGGGTGGCCACCGTCGCCATGCCGGAGACCTACCGGGTGCGGCACGCGGTCCGCGACGTCGGGGCCGCGCTCGCCATGGACCCCGCGGAGATCGACCGGATCGCCAAGTCGTTCCCGCACATCCGCGCCCGTGACGCCCGCGCCGCCCTCGAGGAACTGCCCGAGCTGAAGGAGCTGGCCGGGGAGAAGGAGCGGTACGGCAGGATGTGGGACCTGGTCGAGGCGCTGGACGCGCTGCCCCGCGGGGTCGCCATGCACCCCTGCGGCGTGCTGCTCTCCGACGCCACGCTGCTCGGGCGCACCCCGGTGGTGCCCACCAGCGGCGAGGGCTTCCCGATGGCCCAGTTCGACAAGGACGACGTGGAGGACCTCGGCCTGCTCAAGCTGGACGTCCTCGGCGTGCGGATGCAGTCGGCGATGGCGCACGCGGTGGCCGAGGTGGAGCGGGCCTCGGGCGAGCGGGTCGACCTGGACGCGGTGCCGGAGGGCGATCCGGAGACCTACGGGCTGATCAGATCGACCGAGACGCTGGGCTGCTTCCAGATCGAGTCGCCCGGCCAGCGCGACCTGGTCGGACGGCTCCAGCCGGAGACCTTCCACGACCTGGTGGTCGACATCTCGCTGTTCCGGCCCGGACCGGTCGCCGCCGACATGGTGCGGCCGTTCATCGACCGCCGGCACGGGCGCAGCCCCGCCCGCTACCCGCACCCGGACCTGGAGCCGGCGCTGCGCGGCACCTACGGCGTGGTGGTCTTCCACGAGCAGCTGATCGACATCGTGGCCGTGATGACCGGCTGCGGCCGGGGCGAGGCCGACCGGGTGCGGCGCGGGCTGTCCGACCCGGACTCCCAGGGGCGGATCCGGACCTGGTTCGCCCAGCACGCGACGGCCCGCGGGTACGACGCGGAGACCGTGGCGCGCGCCTGGGAGATCATCGAGGCCTTCGGCTCGTACGGCTTCTGCAAGGCGCACGCGGTGGCCTTCGCGGTGCCGACCTACCAGTCGGCCTGGCTGAAGGCGCACCATCCGGCGGCCTTCTACGCCGGACTGCTCACCCACGACCCCGGGATGTACCCCAAGCGGCTGCTGCTGGCGGACGCGCGGCGGCGGGGCGTCCCGGTGCTGCCGCTGGACGTGAACCGGTCCGGCGTCACCCACCGTGTCGAACTGGTGTCTGGTGGAAACCAGGGGGAACCGGACGTCTGGGGGCTGCGGCTCGCCCTCAGCGACGTGCACGGCATCAGTGAGGCAGAGGCGCGGCGGATCGCCGAGGGGCAGCCGTACTCCTCCCTGCTGGACTTCTGGCAGCGGGCAAGGCCCAGCCGCCCGGTGGCCGACCGGCTGGCGCAGGTGGGCGCGCTGGACGCGTTCGGCGCCA
>NZ_JACADT010001066.1:0-1873 GCF_013421635.1 Streptomyces sp. UH6
GCCGGGCAGCAGGATCCACAGCGCTATGTACAGCAGCACCTGGGGGCCCGGCAGCAGGCAGGAGACCAGGAAGATCACGCGCATGGTGGTGGCGGAGACGCCGAAGCGCCGGGCCAGGGCGGCGCAGACTCCGCCGATCATCCGGCCGTGGGTGGGGCGAACGAGGCTGCTCATGGCTGCTCCTCCGTGGAGTCGTCAGAGTCGTCGGAGGCGCCGGTGCGGCGGCTCCGCCGGGGCGGCCCGGTGGCCGCCCCTACGACATCAACGCTACGACCGCAAAAGGTGCAAGGCATCGCTCTACGGGGCGATCGGGACCCTGGGAAACGTCGGGGGCCGACCCTGAGCCGTCTCCTGGTCGGTGCCCGCGGGGGACCGGTACGCGTGGCGGACGAGGCGCCGCCGCAGCGCGCCACGGCCGGCCGGGACCACCGCGAGGTGGACCAGTGTGAGCCCGACGGTGTTGAGGATCAGCGAGTCGACGTCGACGACCTGCCCGGGCACGCCGGTCTGCAGCAGTTCGATGCCGAGGGAGATCATCGCCCCGGCCACCAGGGTGCGGGCCAGCGAGAGGAGCGGCGGCACCGAGAGCCGGCCGCCCGCCATCGGGAGCAGCACGCCCAGCGGCGCGAGCAGCGCCAGGTCCTTCACGATGCGGCGCACGGCGGGACCCCAGCCGAGGGCCAGGTCGGCGCGTATGCCTGCCATCGGCCGGATGTTGGTCGGCGTCATCCAGGGGACGTCCAGGGGTCTGAGCGTCAGCCAGCCGACGACGGCGAGGTGTGCGGCGAGGAGGAGGACACCTGCCGTGCGGAGACCGGAGGCGACGTTGCCGTCGCGCGAGCGTTGACGCTGCACGTGGCTCTAGACGCCGCCTTCCCGCCGTGCGGTTCCGGGCCCGTCCGCCCCGGGCCGCGGAGCGGGCGCGTGCGCGGGTGCGCGCGCCGGGGCGGCCGTCACTCCGCCGTGGCGGCTGTGGCCGAGGGGACGGGTGTGGTGATCGGGTGGGTCCGCAGCGGCTGCGGACACTCGTACCGCGTCAACGGTCCGTCGGGACCGCCCAGGGTGACCTCGCCGGAGCCCTGGGTGGCGGCCGACTCGGCGAAGGTGCACACGATCTGCGCCAGCGCCCCGGCCGGCAGCCGCTGCGGCGCGTCGCTCAGCCGGAAGGCGTCCGCCGGGTCGCCCGACCGCGGCCCCTTCACGCCGGTGCCCGACGGCACCTTGGTGCGGTAGCCGTTCTGCTGCTCACCCGGCGACGGGTGACGGGTCAGCTCGTCGAGCAGGCCCTGGGCCACCAGCGTCCGCCGCACCGACCCGTCGGTGCCCTCCGGCATCCGCACCGTGCGCTCCACCAGCGTCAGTTGTCCCGCGCAGAGCAGGTAGACGCGCACCGGCACCTCGGCTTCGTCCGAGGGACTGGGCGAGGACGCCGTGACGGCGCAGGGCATCCGGGACGGGGCCGGGCCGAAGTACGTCGGCACCTCCGTCGCCCGGATCCCGCACCCGGCCAGTGCCGGGGCCAGCACCGCCGCCAGCAGCAGCGCGGCCGCGCCTCTTCGCCTCAACGCCCGCTCCTCTGCCTCTGCTTCGCGCCCTGCTTGCCGCCCGCCGGCCGCTCCGCCCCGGCCTCCTCCGTCACCGAGGACGCGTCCAGCGGCAGACGCAGGGTGAACACCGCGCCGCCGTCGGGCGAGTTGGCGGCCGTGATCTCGCCGCCGTGGATGTGCGCGTTCTCCAGCGCGATGGACAGGCCCAGCCCCGAGCCCTCGGAACGCGGCCGGGAGGCGCTCGCCTTGTAGAACCGGTCGAAGACGTGCGGCAGCACCTCCTCGGGGATGCCCGGCCCGTGGTCGCGGACCTGGACCACCAGCAC
>NZ_JACADT010001067.1:0-1813 GCF_013421635.1 Streptomyces sp. UH6
AAAAAAGGCGTCGACGATGCGCTGGAGCAGGTCCAGCGAGCCCGCCGTGAAGTCGCGTTCGGCGATGAGTTCGGCGCGGCGGCCGAGCTTGTTGCCGAACCCGGCGACCAGGTCGGCGAGTCCGTCCGTGTCGCGGGTGTCGGTGACCGCGCGCAGCAGCAGGTCGGTGAAGTCGGCGTCCTTCTTCACCGCGAAGAGGCCGGCCGCCTCGCCCTCGTCGGCGTTCATCTCCCGCTGGTAGCGGAAGAGTTCGGGATCGAGGCCGAGTTCGCCGAGGTGCTCGGTCCAGCGCTCGTGGATCTCCTCCCAGTGCGCCTCCAGGTGCGGGTAGAACTTGCCCGCCTCGGTGAGGGCGTCCCGGAAACCCTTCATCGTGCGGCGGCGGCCGCGGGCGCCGGAGGCTCCCTCGGCGGCCGGGCGCATCGCGGTGGACTCCGCCACCGGCAGGCTGTCCAGGTTCAGGCCGGGGCCGGGCCGGAAGGAGTACCAGGCCTCGGCGAACTTCCGCGGGTCGCTGGAGACCTGGCGGCCCCGCCACTCGCTGACCTTGCCGACGACGACCAGTTCCCCGGTGCGGGTGTGCTGCCACTCCAGGGCGACGTGGCCGCAGTCCTCGGCGAGCAGGAACTTGCGCAGCACGCCGGAGCTGGCGCCGCCGAGGGTGTTGCGGTGGCCCGGCAGCATCACCGAGAAGATCAGCTTGAGCAGGACGGACTTGCCGCCGCCGTTCTCCAGGAAGAGCACGCCCGCGGGGGCCGGGCGGCGCGGCGGGCCGGAGGGCTCGTCCTGGAAGAACTCCGCCTGCGCGGGCGCCGGGTCGGGCACGGGATCGCCCACGCCCCGCAGGTCCAGCACGGTGTCGGCGTACCGCGCGCCGGCCGGTCCGATGGAGTAGAGGCGGATCCGGGACAGCTCGTACATGGGGGGCTCTCGTCAGTCTTCCGTGCGCCGGTGCGGGCAGTGTGGGCGTCGAGCGGTGGGTCGTCGTGCGGGGGGCGTCGGGCGGTGCGGGCGGGCCGCGGGCGGGGGCGGTCAGGAGTGGAACGGCAGTCCCGCGTCGGCGACCAGGTCGAGGTCGTCGGTCTCGTCCGGTGGCAGCAGGGTGGCGGTGCCGTCGGAGACCGGGACGACGCCCAGCTCCAGCAGTTCGCGCATGGCGGCGCTGCTCGCCATGTCGCGGACCTGGAGCTGGTAGCGGGCGGTGGTGCGGTAGGTGCCGCCGCCGTCGTCGCCGGTGCGCTGGAGGAAGCCGGAGTCGGCGAGGAAGGCGACCGCCTTGGCGACGATGCCGGTGGTGGATCCGGCCAGGCGGCGGGAGTCCTTGGTGGCGCCGGTGGCGCTGCGGCGGGACCAGATCCGCCAGGCCGCCTCGAGTCCGGGGGCGTCGGTGGCCGGGTCGGTGTTCTCGCCCTGCTCCTCGGCACGCTGTTCCAGGCGCCGGCAGGCCTGGCGGACGAAGGCGTCGACGCCGTTGACGGTCAGCCGCCCGATGTAGCCGTCGTCGGCGAGGTCCTCCGGGCGCGGGAAGGCGAGCGCCGCGACGGCCAGGTGGGCCAGGCCGTGCAGGAACCGGTCGGCGGTGTCGGAGGAGGCGCGGCGGGCGTAGTCGCCCATCCGGACGGCGAAGACGGAGCCCTCGGCGGCGGTCACCGCCATGCCGGCGCGCGGGGACACCTCCAGCACGATCAGCCCGAGCCCGCTGGCGACGGCGTCGGCGAGCCGGGCGAACGGCGGGTCCTCGCGGTAGCGGCGCAGCAGGTCGGCGTACTCCTGGTCGCGGGCGGGCTGCAGCTTGGGCTGGAGCCCGAAGGCG
>NZ_JACADT010001068.1:0-1863 GCF_013421635.1 Streptomyces sp. UH6
GCGGCGGGCCCGGGAACGCCCCGGTGGCAGCGGCCACCGGGGCGTTCGCGTCACCTCCCGAGGGGTCCCGGGCGACGGGTCCTACAGGAAGGAGTTGATCTCGATCGTCTCGTCGCGGCCGGGGCCGACGCCGATCGCGGAGATCGGCGCGCCCGACATCTCCTCCAGCGCCTTCACGTACGCCTGCGCGTTCTTCGGCAGGTCGGAGAAGGACTTCGCCGAGGAGATGTCCTCGCTCCACCCCGGCAGGTACTCGTAGACCGGCTTCGCGTGGTGGAAGTCGCTCTGGGAGTAGGGGAGTTCCTCGACCCGCTTGCCGTCGATCTCGTAGGCGACACAGACCGGGATCTGCTCCCAGCCGGTGAGCACGTCCAGCTTGGTGAGGAAGAAGTCCGTCAGCCCGTTCACCCGGGTGGCGTACCGCGCGATGACCGCGTCGAACCAGCCGCAGCGGCGGTCACGGCCGGTGGTGACACCGCGCTCGCCGCCGATGCGCCGCAGCGCCTCGCCGTCCTCGTCGAACAGCTCCGTCGGGAACGGACCCGAGCCGACACGCGTGGTGTAGGCCTTCAGGATGCCGATGACACGGCTTATGCGCGTCGGACCCACGCCCGCGCCGGTGCAGGCGCCGCCGGCCGTCGGGTTGCTGGAGGTGACGAACGGGTAGGTGCCGTGGTCGATGTCCAGCAGCGTGCCCTGGCCGCCCTCGAAGAGCACGACCTTGTCCTCGTCGAGCGCCTTGTTCAGGACCAGGACGGTGTCGGCGACGTAGGGCCGGAGCTTGTCCGCGTAGCCCAGCAGCTCCTCGACCACCTGGTCGGTGGCGATGGCGCGGCGGTTGTAGAGCTTGGTCAGCATCTGGTTCTTGACCTCGAGCGCGGCCTCCACCTTCTGCTGGAGGATCGACTCGTCGTACAGGTCCTGGACGCGGATGCCGGTGCGGTTGATCTTGTCCGCGTAGGTGGGGCCGATGCCGCGACCGGTGGTGCCGATCTTGCGCTTGCCCAGGAACCGCTCGCTCACCTTGTCCGACGTGACGTTGTACGAGGTGATGATGTGCGCGTTGCCGCTGATCAGCAGCTTGGACGTGTCCACGCCCCGCTCGTTCAGACCGCTCAGCTCGGAGAGCAGCACCGAGGGGTCGACGACGACGCCGTTGCCGATGACCGGAACGCAGTTGGGGGAGAGGATGCCGGACGGCAGCAGGTGCAGCGCGTACTTCTGGTCGCCCACCACGACCGTGTGGCCGGCGTTGTTGCCGCCCTGGTAACGCACCACGTAGTCGACGGAGCCACCGAGCAGGTCGGTGGCCTTTCCCTTGCCCTCGTCACCCCACTGAGCACCGAGCAGCACAAGTGCGGGCACAGGCGTACACCCCTTCCGGGCGGGGCATGTCCTGGGTCGGGGCGCGCGGCACGACCATGCCGTGCCCCGTGCGCCCGGCGGCCCTCGTCGGCCGCGGTTCCCGTCGGACCGGATGCCCCGGAATAGACGAAGCCCCTGGCACGAGGAACGCGGCGCAAGGGGCTCTTGCACAAAGATGCTACCCGAGGACCCGAGGAAGCGAGGCATGACCGAGGTGGCTTCGGACCAGCTTCTCGTGGTCGTCGACCCGTTTGCCCGCAGGACGGACGGGGAGTCCGTCCGGATCGCCAAGGACGTGCTGTGCGCGGGCGCACGGGTGAAGTGGTGTCTGCCGGAGGGGCCGGAGGAGTTCGTCCGGGTGCTGGAGCGCCGCGGATCACGGCGTCCGGTGGTGGTCGGGGACGACCACGCGCTGCTGCGGGCGGTGGCCGTGCTGGAGCGGCACGGCGAGCTGGACGGCTGCGTGCTGGCGGTGGTGCCGGTGGGGGTGCGGCCGGC